>JAQVSX010000073.1 GCA_028700355.1 Clostridia bacterium | reverse complement strand
GTAAGCGGCCCTGTGGCTATTATGGTTATATTATTTGTATCTATTTCGGTTACTTCTCGGCAAATTATGCTGATGTTTTCTTCTGCCTTTAATACATCTGTAACAAGGCTAGAAAAAGCATTTCTGCCAACGGCAAGAGCGCTGCCGGCAGGTACGGCGCATTTATATGCACAGTCAATTATCAATGAATCAAATTCCCGCATTTCCTGCTTTAAAAGTCCGTGCGCATTAGCCGTATCGTTGCTTTTTAAAGAATTGCTGCATACAAGCTCGCAATAATTTTCGCTGCTATGGGCAGGTGTAAGCTTTTGCGGCTTTATATCGTATAAATCAACCTTTATACCCCGTCGTGAAAGCTGCCAAGCCGCCTCGCAGCCCGCAAGCCCCGCCCCTATAATGTTAACCGTCTTGCTCAATTTTTACACCGTATCCGCATTTTTTATCAGAGCATTTAAGCTGATTGCCGTTTTTAAGGTTTTTTATTACCATATATTTACCGCATTGGGGGCATTTGTTGTCCGAAGGTATATCCCAACTTGCAAACTTACATTTGGGGTAACCCTCGCAACCATAAAAAATCTTTTTAGATTTTGTAAATTTTTTAACTACATCGTTGCCACATTCAGGACAGGCTGCAACCCTTTCCCTTTTTGACTCTATTTTTTTACAATCTGCGCAGTAATTATATTTGCCGTATTTGCCAATTCTTTCTACCATAAACTTGCCGCATTCGGGGCATTTTTGGTCTGACTGCTTATCGTCAGATTTTATATTTGTACATTCGGGGTAATTAGAACAGGCAAGGAATTTGCCGTATCTGCTCTTTTTATATACCATAGGCGAGCCGCATTTATCGCATACCTCGTCAGTCGTTTCAGGCTCATCAAGTGATTTTATATAATCGCATTCGGGGTAATTGGGGCAGCCCAAAAATTTGCCGTAACGCCCTACCTTTACAACCATTAATGCGCCGCATTTCTGGCATTTTTCGTCAGTTACCTCGACGGAATTTTCAAAAGCTGTTTTCAGTTTTTTTTCAAAATCGGGGTAAAAATCGGCTATAAGCTGCTGCCAGTCGCCCCCTTCTTCTATGCCATCAAGTTTTTCTTCCATTTGTGCGGTAAATTTTACATTTATCAGGTCATCAAAGAATTTTACCAAAAGGTCATTTACCTTAAAGGCAAGCTCTGTGGGCAAAAGCTGTCTGCCATCTTTTTTTGTGTACTGCCTCTTTAACAATACATTTATAACAGAGGCGTATGTACTCGGGCGGCCTATGCCCTTTTCTTCCATAGCCTTTACCAAAGATGCATCGTTATATCTCGGCGGCGGATTGGTAAACTTCTGCTCGCCGTCTATTTTATGCAGCTTTATTTTATCTCCCGCCTTTAAAAGCGGTATGTTAATATTGTTTTCTTCTTTTTCTTCCCTGTAATCGTCATATACTGCGGTATAGCCCTTAAACTTTACGCTGCTGCCGCTGCTTTTAAATGTGTATTTTCCGCTTTTTATTTCTACGCTTAAAGTATTGAAAAGCGCCTCGCTCATCTGACTTGCCAAAAACCTCTGATAAATCAGCTTATACAGCCTGTAATGGTTTTTCTGTACCTTGTCTTTAATACTTTCAGGCGTAATTTCAAGCGAAATGGGCCTTATTGCCTCGTGAGCGTCCTGAGCTGATTTTTTAGTTCGGTAAAAATTGGGATTTTGCGGCGCAAAATCATTTCCGTATTGCTTTTTTATAAATTTAAGCGCATCCTGCTGTGCATCGGGCGAAATGCGCACGCTGTCTGTTCTGATATATGTTACAAGTGCGGTATGCTCGCCCTGTATATCTACACCCTCGTATAGATTTTGCGCAACCATCATTGTAACGGGAGAAGTCATTGAAAGTTTGTTTGACGCATCTTGCTGCAATGTGCTTGTGGTAAACGGCGGCGGAGCGTGTCTTTTTAAAATTCCTTCTTTAACGGAAGTAACAGCCCAGCTTTCCCTTTTTACCTCGTCTAGAACTTCATCGGCTTCTTTTTTTGATACGGGCTTAAATTTTTTGCCGTCTTTAAGCGCAAGCGTGGTTTTAAAAATAACATCGCTTTGCTTACCTTCCATAAGGCTTATTTCGGCTGTTATTATCCAATATTCCTGAGGCTTAAAGTTTATTATTTCCCTTTCCCTTTCTATAATAAGGCGCAGCGCAACAGACTGAACCCTGCCTGCCGAAAGCTTGTTATCTATGCGCCTGCAAAGCAGCGGCGAAATTTTATATCCTACAAGCCTGTCAAGTACACGCCTTGCCTGCTGTGCATTTACAAGGTTAATATTTATTTCTCTTGGCGATTGCAATGCGGCCTTTACCGCCTTTGACGATATTTCGTTAAAAACTATGCGGTTTTTGCCGCTTTGCGGAATACCCAGCAAATGCGCAAGATGCCATGATATTGCCTCTCCCTCTCTGTCGGGGTCTGTTGCAAGAAAAACTTTTTCAGCCTTTTTGCTGCTATCTGCAAGCCGCTTAACGGTTTCTTTTTTTGCGGGGTTTACAACATATTTTGGCTGAAAGTTGTTTTTTACATCGACACCAAGCGTATTTACGGGCAAATCCCTTATATGACCGCCCGAAGCGTCTACCTTGTAATCTTTTCCTAAATACTTTTGAATTGTCTTTGCCTTTGACGGCGATTCTACAATAATTAAATTCATAAAACTCCGATTATATATTATATACTATTATAAACTAAAAGAATTATTGGGCAGTTTTTTTATCAGCCCTTTAATTTCCAATATTGTCAGATGCGCACCCACCCTGCCAATACTTATGCCGCTTTTCTGCACTATTTCGTCAATATTTAAATTGCCGCAGTGCAGCAGTTTTAATATTTTGCTTTCTTCTTCATTAACATCAACGGTTTCAGGCTTTTCCTCACGCAGTTTTATACCCATATATTTTAATATATCTTCATAACCTGTAATTATTGAGCCTTGTACCTGCTTTAATAAATCGTTGCTGCCCTGTCCGCAAGGTGAATTTACATTTGACGGAAGCACAAATAAATCACGCCCTAATTCCAGCGCCATATTTGCCGTTATAAGCGCTCCGCTCTTTTTACCCGCCTCTGTAACCACAACGCCGCTGCAAAGCGCCGCCATTAGTCTGTTTCTTAACGGAAACATATACGGCTTTGTCATAAAGGACGGCGCATATTGAGAAATAACAAGGCCGCAACTTGCAATCTTTTTAAACAGCGAACGGTTTACCGCAGGGTAAATGTAGTCAAAACCGCCTGCCATAACGGCAATTGTCTTGCCGCAGGCTAGCGCCGTAGAATTTGCGGCGGTATCTATTCCGTCAGCAAGTCCGCTTACAACGGTAAAACCGTATTTACACAATCCTTTTACAATTGTTTCTGTTTGCCCCAATCCGTAATGGGAACATCTGCGGCTACCCACAACGGCAATCATAGGTGTGGAAAGCAGCGAAACATCTCCAAGAGTATATAACAAAAAAGGCAAATCGTCAAACTGCAATAAGCTTTGAGGAAAATTTTTTTCCTTATAATTAATAACGTTAATGTTTTTTTGTTTTAAATTTTCTATTAATCCCTTTATATATTCTTCGTTTAATTTACTCTTAATTTGGGTGTAAAGCTGCTGATTAAGTATTTTTTTTACATAAGAGGAATCAAAATTATTTAAAATATTTTGCGGCTCGCCAAATTTTTCAATCAGCGCATGAAAATGCCTTGTATTAAATTGCGGAAAACTGTCTAAAAAAATGCAGGCTTGTTTTAAATTATACATAAGCGCCTCCAATCAAAAAAAATTACATACCCGCACGGTATTTTCTGTCAAGTGCCCTGTACTGCACCGCCTCCGCTATATGTTCAGGACAGATATTTTCGCTGCATTCTATGTCCGCAATTGTCCTTGCCACCTTTAATATCCTGTTATAGCCCCTTGCCGACAGTTTAAGGTTTTTAAACGCCGCCTTTAAAAGCTGCTCGCTCCTTTCGTCCAAACGGCAGAATTTTTTTATATCCATTGGCTGCATATGGCTATTACAGTATATTCCGCTGCCTAAGTAGCGCCGCTGCTGGCGCTCTCTTGCCGCCGCCACCCTTTTACCTACCGTTTGGGAATTTTCACCTTCGCCGCTGCCTACAAGCTCAGAATATTTTACATTATCAACTTCTATATGTAAATCTATTCTGTCAAGCAAAGGTCCCGATATTCTGCCGAGATATTTGTAAATCTGGCTGTTTGTGCATCTGCAGGGGTTTTTGTCAGAGCCGAAGTTACCGCAAGGACAGGGGTTCATACTTGCAATAAGCATAAATTTTGAGGGATAGCTTACGCTTTGAGCCGCTCTTGAAACGGTGATAGTACCGTCTTCAATGGGCTGGCGCAATGTTTCAAGCACATGGCGGGGATATTCGGGAAGCTCGTCCAAATACAAAACGCCGTTATGCGCAAGGCTTACCTCTCCCGGTCTGCTGTTTGAACCGCCTCCAATCAGCGACGGGGTTGTTGCGGTGTGGTGCGGACTGCGGAAAGGTCTATGGCTTACAATGCCGCTACTTTTGTCAAGCTCGCCCGCTATGCTGTGAATTTTTGTCGTTTCAAGTGCCTCTTCAAATGTCATAGGCGGCAATATGCCCGATATGCATTTAGAAAGCATAGTTTTGCCTGCACCCGGCGGCCCTATCATAAGCAGATTATGTCCGCCGCCCGCAGCAATTTCAAGCGCCCGTTTTGCCGCTGCCTGTCCCTTAACAAAAGAAAAATCAAAGCTGCCGGAAAAGCTGCCGCAAGAGCTTTCCCA
>JAQVSX010000072.1 GCA_028700355.1 Clostridia bacterium | reverse complement strand
TCTTTATACCAAGCCCCCCCAGCATTAAAGCGTCTGAAGATTTAGCCGCTATTTCCGCCTGCGTTATAATGCCGTCACCCGTGTCAAAATGCTTAAACAGATAATATCTCAGCGTATCGTCTTCAATTATATCTCCTTCATCTTCATCGTAAACGTTTACAAAGTCGCCATTTTCGGTCTCAATTTTAAGCACGCTCTCGTAATTCTCATCGTGCTTTGACAGTATATCAAATGCCCTGTAATACATACGGGGGTTGGGACTGCCGTATAAAATGCTTGCATAAATCTTTACATCGACGGAAGAACTCGGCTGCGTGATATAAGCTCTGTGGCTTGCCGCATCTATTTGTATAATATCCTCAAAGCCTTCTGCGCTCCAGCTTATTGCATACAAAGTATTGTTATACCAAACATTAAAAGGCAGGTAAAGCACATCGGAAAACTGATATATCCCCGAAACAGAGCTGAGTATGCGGTTTGCGTCTATGTCGTTAGGATTATCGGGCAGCCATTTCTTGCTGCCGCTCGTGGTATAATAAATAATATCATTTATCAAAAATTTTTCGGTTGCCCTGTCATACGCCGATATCAGATAAGTTAAATTCATTCTCTCCATTGCAGAATTGTTTATGCCGTCCGTCTCAAAAAGGTTAAGCTCTTTAAGCGTTTCATAGCCTTCAAGCGCCTGAAAACTTGAAAGATATCTGTTATAACTTAAATTAAGCGTTATAAGCGATTTAAGGTTTTTAATGCCGCTTATGTCGTCAATATTATTATTGCTCAAATCAAGCTCTTCAAGGCTCAGCAGCATAGCCAGCGGAGAAACATCTATAATTCCGTTGCCGCTAAGCGATAACTCTTTAAGGCTGTAAAGCTGCGAGAGCGGAGACAGGTCAGAAATATTATTAGAATTTAAATTAATGCTTTGCAAATTGATAAAGTATTCCAGCCCCAAAACAGAACCTATGCTTTTTTCCTCAAAAGATACGGTTTTATCTTTGCCAATCCATTGAGCGGGTAACGCCGTTACGCTTTGCGCCTCGTCGGCAGAAATATACCAGTCAAAATCGCTGTCGCAAATACGCCTTAAAAGGTGAAACAGCGTAATATCCTCAATATCTTCGCCGTAATGGAGCAGCCCCGTTATACCAAAATCTATCAGCCTTGTATCAGTCTGTCCGCCGTTTTCCACAGTAACCTCTATATAAACGGGGGTGTTACTGACAGGAACATTTTCTCTGTCAATATTTACGCCGCCGTTTGTGGCAGGCTGAACGTGGGGGTTTCCGTCATAAACTCCGACATAATCGGTAACATTATCGGGGTTTGTATAATGAACGGTCTGCGTATTTTCAATGCTGTTTTCGCCGTCAAAAATTTCGTATGTAATAACGGTATTATCGTCTATATAATAAGAAGGCAAAGCAAAGCCGTTATATGTATGGTCTGTAATATGGTTTAAATGCGTCTTAACATATCTGTGCGCCGCATCAAAAATGCTTATGTTTTTTATTATATCAACATAAACGCCTATGCTGCTTTGCGCCGACTGTTCGCCTATATAGCCTTTTATTATTATATATGTGGAATATTCCTGCTCAATGCTGTTTAAAAGGTTTATTTTATAATCGCCCTCGGCTTCAAAAACCGTAAGAATATTGCTGTCTATGGCAAGTACAGAAAATTCAAATGCGGTAAAGTCCATATCCTGATAATCTTGCAGACGGGGAAGCACAGTTGCGGCTTGCTCGGAAAATTCAACAAAAACAACGCTGCCAAAAATATTTGCCACCTCGTCAATTTTTTCCTGAATGGTCTTTGACTGCGCCGTAAAGTAGTATGTAACCATAATGTTTTTGCCGTTTATAGCATAAACCGCCGAAAGCTCAAATTCCGTATCCTTATACGGCTTGGTAAATTTTCCGCCGCCTGTAAGCACATCATTTTGTGAAGATATCCAGATTACCGAACTTTCATACAATTTATCGGTTACAGGCAGGAACAAATCCCCCGTAACGATAAACCTGTTTTCAGCGCCGCTGCTTGCAAAGGTAAGGTTGTTTGCCGTCTCTATACGGCTGATAATGCTTTCCGCCTCGCCCAAAACCCTTGCGCTTACAGTTTCAGACAGCAAAGCCTTGTTAAAATTAAATGTAAGATATATATCTTGGTTGCTATCAGGGCTTATAACATTTAAAAAGCTGCCGTCAAAATATGCGGCGCTGTCATTTGAAGAGCTTGCAAAAGGCAAATTTTCATCATATTGATAATAAAAATCTATATAATCGGCAAAATCGCCCAAATAATCAAATGTCTCGGCAATTCCGCCGCTTATCTGCTTATTAATACTGTCAATAAAAATATCTATAAAACCGCTGTCAATAACGGTAAAGTTTACGTTTTCAAAAATTGCTCCGCTGTTTAACACAACGCCATTTGGTGCGTCTACTTGTATATTGCCGCCCGAAACCTTGCCGCCGCTTTTTCCGCTGAAAATTTTGAATTGCCCCACGCAATCAAAATCATACTTAAGCGTTTTTCCGTTTAAGTTAAGCGTATAGCCGTTTAAATCAATATCTGCGCCGTACTCAATTACAGTATTTTCGTTTAAAATGCAGTTGCCTGATAAAATTATGCGCTTGCCGGAGTAACTTTCAAACCTCGAAAGCACCCTGCCGAGCTGATAACCCTCTGCATAAATATAATCGGTACTTTGCTTATCAAGGCTCTTTGCCTTACAGCCTATTTCCAAATCAAAATATTTATCGTTAAAATATATGCCGCCGATATGGTATTCAAGCTTTAAGTTATGGTTTGCCTGATTTTCCATATATAAGGGCATTTCAAAAGGCAGCGTAAAAACATACACGACGCTGCCGCCCACCGTTTGACTGCTTGCGCCCTCGCCGCTTGCCAAATCGTGCAATGTACCGTAATATTTGCCGTCAAGGTAACAAAGCACCGCCATTTCCATGCCGCCGCTTTGCGGCACGGTCAGGGTAAACTCAAAGCCGTATGTAAAAGCGCAGTCCCCTGTATTTACAACGGTAAGAGCTGTCTCATACGTATTGCCGGGGTACTTAAAAACATCTGACGAAACAGATTGACCGTTAAAGTCAAAATCTAAATTTCCGCCCTTTAAATAGTCAAAGTTTAAACTGTCCTGATTGGAAAAATAAGCGTAGACTAAGGTTACGGCGCAAAGCAAAAGCAGCGCCGCTGCGATAATAATTTTAATATTAATTTTTATTTTGTTTAAGCTCTTTTTTAATACCTGCAATCCTTATTACCTGCCTTACGCAAATATACAAAATGTATATAATTAAACTTAAAAAAAGTAAATTTTCAATTTTAGATAAAGCGGCAAACACTCTGCCCAAAAAGGCAGATTTAAACCTGTATTTGCCTATAATTTCCTTTACGGGATACTCGTCGGGAACAGCCCCCTGTTTAATGCCCGTAGTGTTAAAATAAATTTCCCCTTCTTGCAAAAAAACCTTGCTCACCTTATGCACAATGGTTTTACCATTTAGCTGTGGGTTTGGCGAAACAAAAACAATATAATCCCCCGCCTTAACATCTTTTTTATCGGCATAAGCTGCCGCAATAAAATCCCCCCTGTTTATACTCGGCTCCATAGAATCTGTTATCACCACATGGAAGGTATAGCCCAAAATCCTCGGCTGCCGCCCCGCCTTCATTGCGCTTAAAGACTCGGCTGCTATATAAAAAGCAAGCGCAAAGATACAAAAAATAAGTATAGAAAATACAACCTTTTTTCTGCCCTTTTTCATTAGTCAATTTCCACTACAAGCGTATTTATATAAAACTGTTTTCCCTGAAACATATTTATCGTTTCCTTACTGTCGTCATAAACAGGCTGTTCGTCTTCGTCGTAATACATATAAGCGGTTTCAAATACAAGGTTAAAAACAATCGTTTTTTCTGTCAGCGGCGGCACAGACTCGTTATCGGCTATCAGAATTTTTCCTTCACTGTCAAGCTCCCTGAAATAATTCGTCTGCTCATCTCTTTTTACCGAAAAAATGCCTTCCATATCGTACTGCTCAATGTCGCTGCTAAGCCCTGAAAAATATATATTATAATAAGAGTCCTGCTCTCCCGTATTGTCAAGCTTAATTATAAATTTAAACTGTTTGCCGGGCGTAATCTTTTCCAGCCTCAATTCATCGCCTTCGCCCTCTATATCTACTAATTCAAAAGTAACAAAGGTATTTCTGCTTATCACTTTAACATTAAAGGGCGCAATTTCAGGCTTTCGGCTTATAACAAACCAACCAAAAATTACGGTAACCATAACCGCCGCCGCCAGCATTAAAAAGATAACGGAAAATATCAAGTTTTGCTTTTGCTTTTTCCCGTTCATAAGCAGTTATTCTTTACCGCCTTCATTTATAATTTTTTGCGCAAACTCACCGTCTGCCTTTGTTATTTCACTTAAAATTTCTTTAAGCGGCTTACCCTTTTTATCTACCGCCTTAACGCTCTTTTCAAAACCCTCAAACTCCCCGTCTTGCTGTTTTAACAGTTTGTCGGTTTCAAATTCAAGTTTTTTTATCCTTGCAAGCAAAAAACTTTCTTTTTTCACGCTCAAATCATAATCAGCTTTTTTAAGCCTACTTAGCAAATTTCTTCTCCTGTAAAGCTCTTTGCACCGCATTAACTCGTTTTGCAGCTCTTTGCCGCCGCTAAACTTTGCACCCTCATTTTCGCCGGTATTATATAAAAGAAGCTCCTCAAAAATTTTATCGTTTATATCGGCAAGCTGCCTGTAAAAGTCCGCAAAGGAAAAAATAAAATCCTCTTTTACGTTACCGACAAACTG
>JAQVSX010000071.1 GCA_028700355.1 Clostridia bacterium | reverse complement strand
CTATTTAATTCCCTGACTTTATGGCAAGGGAAAAATTCGCAGCTTTTATTTTGAAAAAACTTATATTTCATTTTAAATTATTATATATATTAAATTTTATATTGTCAATATATAATTTATGAATAATTTTATTGCAAAACTTATAAATATATTTTTGCAAATCAGTCATTAGTATTCTAACCTTATTCCGCCTGCATTTCTTATAGCGGTAATAATTACATTGCCGCCGCCGAAAAAGCTTTCCATAAATTTTGAATATTCTGCAGATATTTTGCATGGTACAAACGCAAGTATTGTGCCTTCAAAGCCGCCGCCATGCACTCTTACTGCGCCCGCACCATTTAAAAAGCTTTGAGACAGTTTTATTGCAAGCGGAATGCGCTGAATATCATCTTGCGGAACATAGCAGTTTTGTAAAAGCTTATAAGAGCTTTCGCCGGACAGGTTAACCATATTTAAAAAATTTTTTATATCATAGGTAATATATTTTGCGGCGGATTTAACCCTTATGTTTTCCTCATAAAAATGAAACGCTCTAAGCACCGCTCTGCCGCTGAATTTTTTAGTAATACTTGGCAGTTCGCTTAAAAACCTGTCAAAAGGCACTTCCCTTAAATAATTTTTACCGAAAAAACCGCAGATTTGCTGCATTTCCTGTTTTACGGCGGCATAATGTGCAGTCAGATTGCTATGGTCGCCTCCGCAATTTGTTATTACAATATCGTAGCCGTCAAGCTTTGGTGTAATGCTTTTTATTTCGGGGTTTTCTGTATCTTTAAAATCTATATAATTTATTCCGCCGAATGCTATTCCGCTTTGGTCAAGCAAGCCGCAAGGCTTTTCAAAATACATACTTTCGGCATATTGTGATATCTTAGCGCACTCAAGCGGCGTTACCTTTCCGCTACAATAGTAATGATTTATTACAGTACATATCAGTATTTCAAAAGCCGCAGAGGAAGAAACGCCTGCGCCCTTAAAAATATTGCTCATTGTTACTGCGCAAAAACCGCCCACGGTATAACCCAAATCTGCAAAGCCCTTTAAAATTCCTCTTACGAGAGAGACGCTATTGCCCTTTTCACCCTGTTTTTTTTGGTAATCGCCAGCCTGCAACACGACATCTTCAAAGCCCGCTGATTTAATAATTATTTTACCGCTTTGCTTTGAGCAAGCTGCCAATATATCACGGTCTATTGCCCCTACTAATACGCAGCCCTTATTATGGTCTGTATGGTTACCTAATATTTCCGCCCTTCCTGATGAAGAAAAAACATCGCTGCAATTAAAGCCAAAACTATCTATAAATGCTTGTTTTACTTTTTCTATGCGCTTTAAGTTTTCAGCAAAATTTTTTCCGTATAATTTATTTGCAGTCATTTTTCCCGTCCTTTATTCCGTTTCGGATAAGCCGAGTTCTTTGGCGGCTTGTTCCCGCATAATATATTTTTGTATTTTTCCGCTTGCGGTCATGGGGAAGCTATCTGTAAACTTAACATAGCTTGGTACTTTATGCCTTGCCATGCTGTTTTTTACATATTCTTTTACCTCTTCTTCGGTCATGCTTTGTCCCTTTTTAAGTATTATGCATGCCAGAACTTCTTCGCCGTATTGTTTGCTCGGCACTCCTATTACCTGAACATCTTTAATTTTGGGGTTATGGTATAAAAACTCTTCGATTTCCTTGGTATATATATTTTCGCCGCCCCTTATAATCATATCTTTAAGTCTGCCGGTAATTTTATAATAGCCGTTTTCGTCTACCGTAGCCAAATCGCCGGTATGCAGCCAGCCGTCTGCGTCGATTGCCTGCGCCGTCGCCTCGGGCATTTTATAATAGCCCTTCATTAAATTATATCCCCTTGCGCAAAATTCTCCTATCGTGTTGGGGGGCAGCGTTTCGCCCGTTTCAGTATCGACAATTTTAGTTTCTATAAAAGGCATTGATTTGCCTACTGTGGTTGCTTTTATTTCGGCGCTGTCGGTAGCAAGTGATTGTGTACAGCCGGGGCTTGACTCCGTCTGACCGTAAACAATGGTAATTTCCCTCATATTCATTTTGTTCATTGCGTCTTCCATAAATTTAACGGGACAGGAAGAGCCTGCCATAATGCCTGTTCTTAAAGAGGAAAAATCATATTTTTCAAAATCCGGGTGTTCAAGCAGACCTATAAACATTGTGGGAACGCCGTGAAAAGCGGTGCATTTTTCCGCAGCTAACGCCTGCAAAACCTTAGTAGGATTATAATATAACAGCGGAACCATTGTAGAGCCGTGCGTTACGCAGGCAAGTATCGCAAGAACCAAACCGAAGCAATGAAAAAAAGGAACACATATTAATAGCCTGTCTTTATGGGTAAAGAGCATATTATCGCCGATTGTCATTCCGTTATTTAAAATATTGTAGTGCGATAGCATAACGCCCTTAGGAAAGCCGGTCGTGCCTGATGTGTACTGCATATTAATGGTATCGTGGCAGCTTAAAGAATTTTTTACCTCATTTAATTTTTCGTCGCTTATTTTTAAAGCGTATTTTTTTAAATCCTCAAATCTTAACATACCGGGCTTGTCGCTGTCTACCGATACAACATACTTTAAGCAGGGCAGTCTGTCGGATTTAAAGTTTTCTAAATTTGATGTTGCAAGCTCAGGGCAAAGCTTATACATTATTTCTGCGGAGTCTATATCTTTAAGCCCGTCGCAAATAATAAGGCAGTTAGTGTCAGATTGCCTTAATATATATTCTGTTTCGTGTATGCGGTAATTTGTATTTACGGTTATCAGCACAACGCCGATTTTTGCTGCGGCAAACAAGGCGATTAGCCATTCGGGGTAATTTGTCATCCAGACAGCCAGATGGTCTCCTTTTTTTAAACCTATGCCGAGCAGCCCCTTTGCATATAAGTCTGTTTCTTCGTTAAATTCCTTATAAGTGCGGCGGTAATCCCTTTCGGTATATTTTACAGCTTCATGTTCGGGGTATTTTTCCGCCATAATTTCTAGCATTTGACCAAGCGTATAATCGTATAGTTTATCCATAAAACTCCTAATATTAAAATAACCCTTTATTATAAGGCTATTTAGTGTAAACATATATTAGCTGATAATTATATTATTCTATCATAATAATTATAGAAGTGTCAATTTATTGGAATTAAACATTTTATATTCCAAATTTCTTAATTTTTCTGCTAAATATTTAAAGCCCCGTAAAACAAGTTTATTGCAATAGTATATATATTATGATATAATCAATTTTATTGTATTAACGATAAATTATTTAATCATATAGGAGATAAATTAATGAGTAATTTTGTAATAGTAACCGATGTAACATGCGACTTGCCGCAGGAGTTTATCGAAAAGGAGAGCATAGATGTTGTAAGTATGTCTTATACCATCGATTCAAAAACATACAGCAGCAGGGATAAAAACGCTTTAACGCCGCACGAGTTTTTTCAAAAAATGAGAGATGGAAGTATGGCGACTACGGCACTAGTAAACCCGCTTAGCGCAAGAGAAGCCTGCGAAAAACATTTAAAGCAAAATAAAGATGTGCTATATATAGCATTTTCTTCGGCACTGTCAGGCAGTTGCGATTCGGCAATGCAGGCAGCAGACGAGCTTAACAGGCAGTACGATAATAAGGTTTATGTTGTAGATTCTAAATGCGCATCTTTGGGCGAGGGCTTGCTGATTTATTACGCTAATAAATATAAGAAGGAAGGGCATACCATTGAGGAAACCTTAAAATATACCGAAGAGTTAAAAAATAAAATATGCCATTATTTTACGGTAAACGACCTTTTTCATTTATACAGGGGGGGCAGAGTAAGCAAAAGCAAGGCGGTTATAGGCTCTATGCTTAAAATAAAGCCCATATTATATACCAATCAAGAAGGCAGGCTGATACCGCTTAGAAATGCTTTCGGAAGAAAAAAAGCGTTAATGGGGCTTATTGCCTGTATGCAAAACAAGATAGGCGAAAATAAAAACGATATAGTATTTATTAGCCATGGGGATTGCGAAGACGAAGCAAAATACCTTGCCGAAAAAATTAAGGAAAGGTTTGGCATAGAAAATTTTATTATAAACGATATCGACGCAATTGTAGGCTCTCATGCAGGACCGGATACAATAGCATTGTTTTTTGTGGGAAACGATAAAATAGAAGTTCAGTAAGCATATTACCCTTAAAAAAAAAGGGGCTGCGACTTTCTTTTAAACAAAAAACTGACTGCTTAATTATTACGACTTGGAAACAATTACGATAAAAATTATTAAAAAAGTCTGTTTAAAATACTTTACAAAAATTGTTTAACCATATATAATAATTAAGCATTAAAAATTGGGAGCTTAGCTCAGCTGGGAGAGCATCTGCCTTACAAGCAGGGGGTCACAGGTTCGATCCCTGTAGCTCCCACCAAAAAGACACCGCAAAGCGGTGTCTTTTTTATGTGTAAGAGAAAAAGGCAGATGCTCAGCCTCTTGCAAAATCTGCCTTGTTTCGCTTAGCCCGCATTGAAGGGCAATCGAAACTTCGGCGAAGCCGAACCAAGCAGGGTTTCCCAATTAACTATTGAAGTAAATAGAAAAGTAAAAACCTATTTAGACCTTCCCTATTTTACAAAATTTTCAAAATTTTTTTAAGGCATATTAAAACAGTTGACAATGATATTTATTATAATTATAATGTTAGCATAATCTAACAAAGTAAGAAATATATAACAATGTTGTTAAAAAGGATTAGCATTGATATAAATATTACATAAAAATACTCGTGGCATAAGGAGAAGAGATGTTAAAAAGTTTAGAGGAATTTGCCGTTGGTGAAAAGGGAATAATAAAAAACGTCGGCGGTGAAGGAAAAATCAGAA
>JAQVSX010000070.1 GCA_028700355.1 Clostridia bacterium | reverse complement strand
GATATTGACGATAACGCCGATAAACAAATCAAAAATGCGCTTGAACAAATTGACGGAATTATAAAGGTAAGACTGATATAATAGATGAAAAAGAGCGGAAAACATCCGCTCTTTTTTTATGCACATTTTATACTATTCTCAATTTAAAAGTTTAGCTTTAAATTAGAAATAGTATTACGGCGAATTAGTATTAAACCGATTAAAATTCCTGCATATTTGACTTTTCTTCAAAGCTTTTACAGTAATGCTTATCGTTAATGTCAGAAGTAACCAATATCTTATCCAGCACGCAAATATGCCCGTTATCGTTATATTTGCAAGACTTTACGCCGCATTTTACGCCATCGTTAATATTATTTTGCATAACATTGCCACACTCCTTATACAGTTTTATTTTTAGTATATATAAAAAGAGTGCGCAATATTCTATTTTTTAAAATATCTTTAATATTTATTATTGTTATTATTCCGTTATATTAAAGCTGTCAGTTAAGCATTTTACCCTTTCTATTGCCGCAAGACATTCCGCTTTGTTTTTAAAGCCCTCACCGTAAAATTTGATTTTAGAATTTTTTGTCTTTAAATGATAGCAATATTTATTGTTGTCGTCTGCGTACAGCTCAAATTTAGCTATCTTAAAATCATTTGCCGCTATGGTTATGTCATAAGTCTTTGTATCTTTGTAATTGGCAAACGATTTAAGGCTTTTAATCAGACCTGCCTTTGTCTGATATGTGCCGCTCTTTCCAAGTATGGCGCCGTCCTTAGCTGTAAGTAAAAATATGCAACTGCCGTCTTGCTTTGCGGTTACAATGCTTTCACCCTCGTCATTTTGAAACAAAACCTCATCATCAGTCCGCTTATTTTCATCATCAGTCTGCTCTGCCTGCGCCTCCTGCGACTGCTGTTCTTGCGGCTGCTGTTCGGGCTGTTCTTGCTCTGTTTTGCTGTAAAGGCTGTCATCTAAACTGCATTGCGTTTGGCATTCTACATCGTCATCATCATATAAAAAAGCTGTATTGTCCTGCCCGTCATCAATGTTGTCATTTTGGCTTTCTAACTCCGCCCTTTTATTCACCCTGTAATAAATATATATGCATATTGCGGCAACCACCACAACACCGAGTATAACGCAATACAATATAATATTGTCTGTACTAAATATATCGAGTAACATAAAAAACCCCTCCTTAAAATATATAAAACCAGTTTTATACTATTTTATGAGGGGAAAAGTTAAAATATTAGTGTTATCATTTTTTTAATGTTTAAGGTCTCTGCTCCCCGGCTTATAAGCCTGTAAACCCTGTTTGCACAAAGGGCAGTCCTGCTCGCTGTAAGAAATTATTTCCATACTCAAAAGGCTTACAAATTTTTTACCGAAATCCACATTGCCGCCGCTCCTGTCCACTATTGACGCAACAGCAGCAACCTTGCCGCCCATACTTTCAACCTGAGTGATAACTTCCTTTACAGAGCCGCCGGTAGTTACAACATCTTCCACAACCAAAACATTGCTACCTTGGGGAAGTTCAAAGCCCCGCCTTAAAGTCATTTTGCCGTCCTGACGTTCAAAAAACAAATTGGGTTTGTTTAATAATTTTGCAACCTGATACCCCATAATAATGCCGCCGACAGCGGGAGATACTACATAATCTATATTTATTTCTTTTAATTTATTACATAAGGCGGCGCAAATCTGCTCTGCCTTATTGGGATACACAAAAAGCTTTGCGCATTGCATATATGTGTCGCTGTGCCTGCCGCTTGTAAGTACAAAATGCCCCTTTAAAATTGCCTTTGTCTGATTAAAAATTTCTAAAATCTGCTTTTGTTCCATAACAATCTCCCGTTTATACTATTAAACCGCCGATTATATCGGTTATTTTTATTTTATTATCATCGCAATAAGCGTTTAAATCATCAATAATTTTTTTAGAGGCGCATATACTGCTTAAATTGGCTGTTCCTACCTGAACGGCGGTTGCTCCGCAAAGCATAAATTCTATAACATCTTGGGCGCAGGTAATGCCGCCGATTCCAATTATAGGTATGGTTACAGCTCTGCTACATTCGTACACCATTTTTAATGCGACGGGTTTTACAC
The DNA here is from genome assembly GCA_028700355.1 of Clostridia bacterium. Lineage (GTDB taxonomy): Bacteria > Bacillota > Clostridia > Christensenellales > HGM11417 > STF1-284. The sequence goes on along the minus strand of JAQVSX010000070.1, from coordinate 2,832 downwards.
AGGGGCCGGAAAGCCCCCCGAACACATTTGCCAAAACAGGTCTTTTGCTCTTTATGTCAACAGCCATTGCGCCTATCGTGTTTATTAGGCTGATACAGTCTGCACCGCCGGCTTGTGCCGCCTCTGCCGCCGCCGATATGCTTGTAACATTGGGGGAAAGTTTTACAATAAGCGGAATTCCGCCGCTAATACTTTGCTTAACCGCAGCAGTAATACTTTTTATGCTTACAGCGTCAGAACCGAAAGCCAAGCCGCCCTTTTTTACATTGGGACAGGAAATATTAAGCTCTATCATATCTACGCCTGCGGCAGAAACCTTTTCAGCCATTTTGCAATAATCTTCTTCTGTATCGCCTGCAATGTTTGCGATTATTACAGTATTATGCTGTTTAAGCCAATTTAAATCATTTTCAATAAAAGCGTCTACTCCCGGATTTTGCAGTCCGACACTGTTTATAATGCCGCTTGTCGTTTCTGCGATTCTCGGAGGGGGGTTGCCCTCCCTTCTTTTCAGAGTAAGTCCCTTAGTGGAAATCCCGCCAAGCTCAGATATATTATAAAATTCGGCATATTCCCTGCCGAAACCGAAAGTTCCGCTCGCCGCTATTATCGGGTTTTTAAATGTAACACCGCACAGTTTTACCTTTAAATCTGCCATTACAGCGCCACCTCTTTTAAATTAAATACAGGCCCGTCTTTGCATACCCTTTTATAATGCTGCTTGCCGTTTTCTGTAACAGCGCAGTTACATACAAGGCAAGCGCCGATACCGCAAGCCATTCTCTCTTCAAGCGACACATAAACGGGTATATCATAGCCGCTCATAAAATCCTTTAAAGGTTTGTACATCTGCGATGGTCCGCAGCATAATATTATATCGGGCTTTATGCGGTCTATATTTCTTTTAAGCGAATCGGTAATAAAACCCTTCGCACCCATACTGCCGTCGTCTGTGCATATCAATAATTCCTTAGAAAACTGCTCAAAATCGCCGCTCAGCACTACAGATTCCTTATTTTTAAAACCGAGTATTGTATGATACTTTTTATCGGGATAGCATTTAAATACAGAAAACAACGGAAAAATACCTATTCCGCCGCCTAAAAGCAATACGGTTTTATGACTGCCGTCAAGCTTAAAGCCGTTGCCCAGCGGATAAACGCCGCTTAAAACCTCGCCGCCTTTTAAGCGTGAAAGACTATCGGTACCCTTGCCGACCACCTTATAGCAGATTGTAACGGTTTTTTTGCCCTTATCGCTATCCATAACGGCAAATGGGCGTTTTAAAATTAAATCATTGCGGCAGGGTATGGAAATGTTTATAAACTGACCGCATATTACATCCTGCGGATTTTCTGTTTTTAAAATCATTTTAAAAACATCGCCGCACAGCTTTATATTTTCTATAACCGTAAAATCAGTTTCTGTCATAATTCACCTGTTAATTGATATCCTGTAAGCTTATAACATCTAAATCTTCTTCGCTTACATTGTACTTTAAAGAATTTACTACAGCATTTGCCGTATCTATCGAGGTAAAGCAGGGTAATCCCATTTCCACTGACAAACGCCTTATTTTAAAACCGTCTCTTTGCGGATTTCTGCCTTTTGTCGGCGTGTTGATAATATAGCTGAGTTTTCCGCTTTTAAGCAAATCAATAATATCTGTGCTGTCATTGGAAATCTTATTTACAACGCTTGCGGCAATAAAATTATGATTTAAAACATTTGCCGTTCCGCTCGTGGCATAAATGTCAAAGCCTAAGCGTGAAAATTCCAAAGCAAGCGGAATCATTTCCTGCTTATAGCCGTCAGAAACTGAAATAAATACCGCTCCATGCCTTTTTAATTTAAGGTTTGTCGCAAGCAGTCCCTTAAACAACGCTTCGGAAAAGTTATAGCTAAGGCCAAGAACCTCCCCCGTAGATTTCATTTCAGGCGAAAGCGATATTTCTAAAGACGGTATTTTCTCATTGGAGAAAACAGGCACCTTTACGGCATAAACCTTTGACCTTTTATAAAGCCCCGTTCCAAAGCCCATATCTTTAAGCTTTTTCCCCAAAGAGCAGTATGTAGCCATTTTAACCATAGGTATACCGGTAACCTTAGATATATACGGCACTGTCCTCGATGACCTCGGATTTACTTCTATAATATAGAGCTCTCCGTCCTTTAAAATAAACTGTATATTTATCAGCCCTATTGTGTTAAGACCAACAGCAAGCTGCTTTGTAATTGCAATTATCTTTTTCACAACTTCGTCGCTTAAATTGATATGGGGATAAACCGAAATACTGTCGCCGCTGTGAACGCCCGTCCTTTCTATATGCTCCATAATACCGGGTATCAGTATATCCTCACCGTCGCAAATAGCGTCGACTTCAAGCTCCTTGCCCATTATATATTTATCTATCAGTATGGGGTGTTCCTGTGTATTAACATTTATAATGTCCATATAATCTTGAATATTCTTGTCGTTATAAGCTATTTCCATACCCTGACCGCCAAGCACATAAGAGGGACGCACAAGTACGGGATAACCGAATTCGTTCGCATCATTTATAGCCTGCTCAGCGGTAAAACAGGTTTTGCCCTCAGGTCTTTTAATTTTTAAACTGCCAAGCAGCCTGTCAAAAATCTCCCTGTCCTCTGCGGCATCTATATCTTTAAGCTGCGTACCTATTATTTTATAACCCATATCGGTAATAGCCTTTGCAAGCTTAATTGCAGTTTGTCCGCCAAATTGAACAATAACGCCTTTGGGTTTTTCTATTTCCAAAATATTGCCCACATCTTCTTTTGTAAGCGGCTCAAAATAAAGTCTGTCAGAAG
>JAQVSX010000069.1 GCA_028700355.1 Clostridia bacterium | reverse complement strand
CCCAAGAAGCGATTGCATTTTTAGAAAATATTAAAAATGTACTAAAATACAGCGGCGTTTCAGACTGCAAAATGGAAGAAGGCTCAATAAGGTGCGATGTAAACCTTTCTCTGAAAAAAATCGGCGATGATAAGCTCGGCACACGCACAGAAATGAAAAACCTTAATTCTTTTAAATCTGCCTACAAGGCTATGCAATACGAAATAAAAAGACAAAGTGAAATTTTATCGGGCGGCGGCAAGGTGTTACAGGAGACAAGGCGCTGGGATGACAACAGCGGCAAAAGCTATTCTATGAGGAGCAAAGAAGATGCTCAGGATTACAGGTATTTTCCCGACCCTGACCTTGTGCCGCTTATATTAAATGACGATTACATTAATGAAATAAAATCAAAACTGCCCGAGCTGCCCGCCCAAAAAATTGAAAGGTACACCCAAAAGTATAAGCTTTCCGCATACGATGCGCAGGTACTCACCGCAGACAGTGAAATTGCAGAATTTTTTGACCAATGCTGTAATGATTACGGTAACAAAAAGGCACTTGCCAATTGGATTATGGGCGATATTATGCGCAAAATAAAGGAACAAAACGAAAGTAGCATTATAATTCCCATAAAGCCTGCGGGTTTTATTAAGCTGCTAAATATGTATGACGATAAAACTATTAGTCAAAACGCCGCAAGAGTGGTATTAGACAAAATGTGGGAGGGCGGCGGACAGCCTTTGCAGATTGTGGAAAAACTCGGCTTAAAGCAAATCAGCGATACAGACGAGCTTTTAAATATGGTAAAAGATATTATAAAAAACAATCCCAAGCCCGCAGAGGACTACAAACAGGGCAATAAAAAGGCGATTGCGTTTTTTGTGGGGCAGATTATGAAGGCAACAAAGGGTAAGGCAAATCCGCAAACACTAAACGAACTATTAATTAAGGAATTGGAATAATATTATGAAAAGTATGACGGGTTACGGCAAGGCGGTTCTTTGCATTGACGATATAGAATTTAAAATAGAAATAAAGACGGTAAACAACAGGTATTTAGATATAAACTGCAAAATGCCCCGCCTTTTATATGCGCTTGAAGAGGATGTGCGCAAAACGATTTCCGCTCAAATAAAAAGGGGCAGGATTGATGTATATATTAATTTTTCTGACAACAGAAAAAAAGATGTAAACATAAATATCAATTTAAACCTTGCAAAAGGCTATTTAAATGCTGCTCGAACGCTGAGCGGAGAGCTTAATATAAGTAACGATTTAACTGTAAAGCGCCTATTTGACATTCCCGACATTGTAAGGGCGGAGGAAGGCGATACAGATACAGAGCTTTACAGAAATATATTATTGCAATGTTTAAGCCTTGCCTTAGAGCAGCTTAACATAATGAGAGAAACCGAAGGCGGTACAATAAAAAAAGATATTTCTCAGAAAATAGCTTTAATGCACTCCTTGACGAATAAAATCGAGCAGAGAGCGCCTATAATGCATGATGAAAACAGGAAAAAATTAAAGCAGCGGATTGTTGACGCTCTTGAAAATGTTAATTACGACGAGACAAGGCTATTAAACGAGATTGCTTTTTATGTGGATAAGTACAATACAGACGAGGAAATTTTAAGGCTTAAATCTCATTTAGGGCAGTTTGAAACAATTTTAAGCAGCAAAGATGCCTCAGGGAGAAAGATAGATTTTTTAATACAGGAGCTTAACAGGGAAGCTAATACAATATGTTCTAAAAGCGCAGACACGCAAATAACCAACTGTGCGTTAGAGCTTAAAACTGAAATAGAAAAAATTAGGGAACAGGTACAAAACATTGAATAACGATTGCTTATTTATAAACATCGGCTTTAATAATATTGTAAATATTTCAAGGGTGCTTGCGGTTATTAGCCCGGATACTCTGCCGAGCAAAAGACTTATACAGGAATGCAGAGAGACAAAAAAGGTTATAGATGCCACCTGCGGCAGAAAAACAAGGGCGGTTATTGTTCTTGACAGCGGTCATATTGTGCTTTGCGGACTTTCTGCCGACACTATATATTCAAGGTTAAATGTAAAACCGCAAAATAAAAATAATACATAGGTGCTGTTATGGCAGATAAAGGACATTTAATAATAATATCGGGGCCTTCGGGAGTGGGCAAAGGCACTGTTTGCGACAGACTGTTAAAACAGCGCAAAAGTATTGTTAAATCTGTTTCCGTTACCACAAGAAAGCCCAGAATAGGTGAGGTTGACGGAGTAGATTATTTTTTTAAAAGCAAACGGCAATACGATGAGTTAAAGGAAAAAGGCGGTTTTTTAGAAACTTTCAGCATTTACGATAATTATTATGGTACGCCCGCCGAATTTGTAGAAAAAAATATCAATAGCGGAAAAAGCGTATTGTTAGAAATAGACGTACAGGGGGCATTGGCTGTTAAACAAAAAATGCCCGAGTCAAAACTGATATTTTTAGCCCCTCCCAGCATAGAGCATCTTGTTCAAAGGCTGTGCAAACGAAACACCGAGGATGAGCAGTCCTTTAATAAAAGAATTTGTGCAGCAAGAACAGAGCTTGACAATAAAGACAAATACGATTATATTATAATAAACGACGATATTGATAAAGCGACAGAAGAAATAAAACGCATAATTGACGATATTACAAAATAAAATCAGAGGTGATAATATGATACAAAAACCGCCCATTGACATACTTGTAAAACTTGCGGGCAATAAATACGCTCTTGCTTGCGGCATTTCCAAAAGGGCAAGGACAATAATTGAACAGCCGCATACAGCTACAGAGCTTAGCAAACGCTATAAACCTATTTCTGCGGCGGCGCACGAGCTTGCCGAAAACAAAATTAAATTTATTAGTGAATAATTTATGTTTAATATACTTAAAGATAAAATTATAGCTGTGGGAGTCTGCGGCGGAATTGCCGCATATAAAGCATGCGATGTTGTATCTAAGCTTAAAAAATCGGGCTGTGCCGTTAAGGTAATTATGACGAAAAACAGCAGAGAATTTGTAAGCGAACTTACACTTAAAACGCTTTCACAAAATAATGTTTTAAGCGATATGTTTGAATATTTCAATTGGGATGTTCAGCATATTAGCGTTGCCAAGGAAGCAGATTTGTTTGTGATAATCCCCGCAACAGCGAATATATTGGGCAAGGTAAACAGCGGCATAGCGGACGATTTGCTCTCTACAATGATTTTGGCTACAAAGAGCGGCGTAATGTTTTTCCCGTCAATGAATACCAATATGTATGAAAACATAACCGTTCAGGAAAACATTAATTCACTTAAAAGAAAAGGCTATATTATTATCCAGCCTCAAAGCGGCAGTTTAGCTTGCGGAGACATCGGGAAAGGCCGCCTGCCTGATACTGACTATATTTTAAACTGCATTAAACAGCATTTTATTAAAAAAGATTTTTTGAAAAAAACCGTATTGGTAACCGCAGGGGCGACTATTGAAGACATTGACGGCATAAGGTTTATTTCTAACCATTCGAGCGGCAAAATGGGGTGCGAGATAGCACGTGCCGCAAACGACAGGGGCGCAAATGTTATACTTATTGCAGGAATGATTACCGCCCTGCCGCCTAAGGACGTTGAGGTTATTTATACTAAGACAACTGAGGATATGAGAGATGAGGTTATGAAAAATTTAAGCCGCGCAGATATAATTATAAAGGCTGCCGCCCCTTCGGATTACAGGGTATCTAACAAGGCGGAAAACAAAATAAAAACCGATAACCTTACCTTAAAGTTGCAAAAAACTCCCGATATCGCCAAAGAAGTCGGTGAAGTAAAAGGTGATAAAAAGCTTGTAATATTCTGTGCCGAAACAGAAAACCTAAAAAGCTATGCTAAAGCGAAAATGATTCACAAAAACGCCGATTTAATTGTCGCAAACGATGTGAATATTGAAGGCGCAGGTTTTAACAGCGACACCAATATTGTTTCTATATTAAGCGCAGACGGAGGCAGTGAAGATTTGCCCATTATGCCCAAATACGATGTGGCAAATAAGATTTTGGATAAAATATTGTCGCTATGATTGCAAGCGTTATTGTTGACATTTTAAGCGCCAATGTTGACAAGGTTTATGATTACATAATTCCGACGGAAATGACTGTTAAAAAGGGGCACAGGGTAAGTGTGCCTTTCGGAGGCAGAAATATCGAAGGTTATGTGATAGACATAAAAAGTCAAAGCGGTATAGAAAAAAATAAATTAAAATCGATAATAAAAACCCTTGAAGAGCTGCCGCTGATAACAGAAGAAAATTTGCGGCTGCTTTATTTTATGCAAAAAAAATACCATATTTTGCTTGCTGAGGCGCTCAGGTTATTTATTCCCTCTCAGCTTAGAGGTGGCAGGGTAAAGGAAAAGACGGTTACGCTGGGCTATTTAAATTCTCTGTTAAATTACGATGATGTTATCGGTACAATAAGCGGCAGGGCAGTTAAGCAAATTGAAACGGTAAAATATCTCAGCGACGGCAAAAAGGAAGATATAGCTCTGCTAAATAAAAAATTCGGCAGGGCGGCAGTAGTAAAGCTCAAAGAAAAAGATATAATTTTAACCTGCGAGGAAAAAATAGGCAGAAAGCCCTATCAAAGTATAGAAAATCAACCACAAAGCAGCTTTATTCTTACATACAGGCAAAAATCGGCTCTTGATATTATTAACAAAAAAGCTCCCGATACATTTTTGCTTTTCGGCGTAACGGGCAGTGGAAAGACAGAAGTATACTTAAACTGCATAGAAAGCGCTCTGCAAAAAGGAAAAACGGCAATTATGATGGTGCCTGAAATTGCCTTAACGCCGCAAATAATGCGTATTTTCAGAAGCAGGTTCGGCGACAGCGTCGCAATGCTGCACAGCGGCTTGTCTTGGGGAGAAAGACTTGACGAATGGAACAGGCTGAGAAGGGGAGAGG
>JAQVSX010000068.1 GCA_028700355.1 Clostridia bacterium | reverse complement strand
GCCGCACCTAAAAGCTGCCGCCTTGTAATTGCCTTTGGGGTTTGCCATGCAGGCTATATTCTCAGCGCAAAGCCGCTTCGCATATTCTATTGCAGTATAATAAGCCGTGTTAGAGGCAACATAAAAGCTGTCAACTGCCGCAATATCGTCTTTATATTTGTAAGGACTGTAAGGTAAATACAGCAATATTGTACTTTTGCCGTTATATGTGTCAATATCGTAGTCGCAGGTAATGATTTTTTTAATTTTCTCTGATTTTTCCATATTTTCCAAGCGTGGAATATATCATAATCCTCGTTGAAAGCTGCGGATACTTCTCTATGGTCGACGGACTGAACAAACCGCTTTCCTTGCCGTTTTCAATAGCCTTAACATTGCCCGCAAGCGCCCAAGCGGTATTATGCAGCACCTCAAACTTCTCATCTTCAAGCATATAATTTTCAAAGCTTTGCCTTACTGAATATATAGTTTCGCCCGATAGCTGCATAAGTTCGTATTTATCGCACAGCTTCATAATATTTAATGTCTGTTCATCTGTTAAGCGGGAAGGTTCAAAGGTTACGGCGTTTACTCCTAAATCTTTAAGCTCTGAAAGCAGCTCTTCCAAAAATGAATCCTCAAACTTTTCCACACGGTATTCGCCCATTACGTGATGAATTATATCGCCCATATACGGATAAGCAACAATACTGCCGGTATCCTTTGCCATCTTTATAAATTCCAAAATAGAACAGCATTCTTCGTTGGCATCTATATAAAAATATTTTATTTCTGTCTTTAAAATGTTTATAAGGTCATAAAGATATATCTTGTTGTCTGTTACATCAAGCAGGTGCTGTTTCATTTTTTCCGTCAGCGTGACAGAAAGTTCGGAAGTCAAAAACCGCAGTAGTATCTGCCCCCTGCCGAAACGCTCTATCATCTTTTGGGCAAGCGCATAAATCAAATGCCATTCAGTTACCGTTCCGCCTTCATCGTAAGCGGAAACGGGCAAAATATCCTTTTCAAAATCTAATGTTATACCGTAATACTTATATTTTTTATTAATCGAATCAAGCATTTTTCTGTTTCTTTCGTTGCGTCTGTCTCGGTATTTTTTAAGCCATTCATCTACCTTTTTTATGCTCTCATAAGGTATACAGGTCATACAAAGGTTAACAATGTCCTTTTGGTTTAAATTGTTTATTCTTATATTTCTCTTTTTGTTTCTTGAAATATATGTTTTAGCCTGAACGCCTATAAGGCATTTAATGCCTAAAATATTACACGCTTCAAAAAACTCTTTTGCACCCGCAAGCGTTTCGTGGTCCATAATGCCGGCAATCTGACTGCCCGCCTCGTGCAGTTTATAGGCAAGATAAGAGGGTTTAAAGGGCATACAAGAATATTCCGTTTTTAAGGAAATCTTAATATCGTATTCCCTCGGCTGCGGAACAAAAAACCTGTCCTCCCTTTCTATTTGCTTTATTACCGTAAGGTTTGCGAGCCTATCCGAAGAAGATTCGGAATTAAGCTTTGGTATAAGCTTTTCCCTTATGTTAAAATATTTGCGGCGCTCTATAAACTTTTCTTTTGTAGTCTGCTTAATAAAATCGTAAAACATTACGATAAGACCAATTATAATAAAAATATAATAGGTCATAAAACGCCAGATAAGCATTGCCCAGAATGCGCCCTGAGAAAACAGCGCACGGAAAATAAGCAAAAACACCGTTTCGGCTGCGCCCGAAGTTCCCGGCGTGGGCATAAGCGTAACCGCAAAGGTAGTAAACACATTAAGCGCAAGTATAGAAAGGTACAGCTGCAAAGATGCCGTTTCGCCGAAAGCAAGGCAGATAAAATACGGTATCGATAAAAACGCTATATATTCGACAGCGGTAAGAATCATTAATATAATAATATGCACTGCGTTTGAAGAAAAATAGCGCATAGAATTTTGAAATTCGTCTACATGCTTTATTACCTTATTATATTTTAAATCGTAATTTTTAACAAGTTTAAGCTTACTGCCAAGCTTTAATATGCCTGCCGTTACCTTTTTACCAAGCTTAGGCATCAATGATAAAAACATTATAAACATAGGCAGAAAGCTTGTAACCGCAAGCCCGATATAAGCCGCCGATTTGGTAACACTAAATGTCGTCATATCAAGAACGCCGGTTACCCTTTCGGAAAGCGGAACAAAAAACATCAGATAAAGCGCAATAAACATTATCGCAAGCTGCCCTGTAAAATATCTTAAAAGCGGTATGCTTGACGCAACGCCTACGGGAACATCTCTTTTAGAGAGATAATACATCTGAAACGGCTGTCCGCCGGTTGCAAGCGGAGTAATACTGTCATAATACCTGCCGACAATGCCCACTTTAAAGCTTGTAAAAGGTCTGAATTTTTTTGTGGTTACCCATATCAGATAAATATATTTAAAGCTGTCAAACAAAATTACAATGCCCAGCATCAGCAGTACCATAAGTATTTTGGAAAATGATATATTGACCTCATTAATAGGCACAGAGCTGCTGTTATCAATAAAAGATAAAATTATAACGGAAACCAGAGAACAAAAAATCAAAGAGCCTATCTGCCAAATCCTTTTTCTCTTGCCCTTTTTGTTCTTTGGCTGTAAAACCTCTACTTTTTCCTGAATCTCGCTTAGCTTGTCTTTTTCCGATGACGAAAAGTGAACATCAAATTTCTTTTTACTCTTATAATTTATTTGTTCCTTTTCAGATTCGCTCCAAGAAGGTATATTAAGATATTCTATTGCCTCTTCACGGCGTTTATTTTTATGCTTTAACCTCATATATTACCTTAATACCGGTTGTACGGCAATTTTAATCCATAAAAATAGATATTATTGGGTATAAATATCCAATACTATATTATCATAACCAAAGCCGATTGACAAACCGCTTTGCCGCTTTTGAAAAATAATTTTGTATTAATATATCCATTTTTGCTGCATTTTAACAGCAGTTATTGCAAGGCTTGCTATAATTTCTATATCGGCGCAAAAAAAACCCTATGTATAACATAGGGCAGATTTTGGAGTTTTTATTTATAACAGATGATTAAAATACTACTGTAAGCTGCATTTTAAATCTTTCCTGCGCTTTTAAAGCGTGTGGCACTTCGGCGGGCATTACTATTGTCTGACCTTGTGTTACGGTATGCTGCTTATCTCCGATAGTAATCAGGGCGCTGCCGTCCAATATAGTAACCATAGCATCTCCGCCCGAAGAATGAGAGCTTATCTCCTCACCTGTATCAAAGGCAAAAAGCGTCATGCTTAAATGCTGATTTTGTACAAGCGTGCGGCTTATTATCTGCCCGTCGTTATAGCTTACCAAATCGGCAAGGTTTATTTGTCTGCTTTTTTCAATGTTCTTTAAAGTCATATTATTATACCTCCGCTAAAAAGTGTTTTCAATATACTATAAACGCTTATTTTCCCTTTTATTCAACAAACGCAAAAACAGACTTATTTTTAAGCCTGTTTTTAATATAATAAATTTTTTTGATACTTTTTTGTTTTGGTTAAGCTGATTATTTATCGCCTATTTCGAGGTAATCCATCGGATCAATCAGATTGCCCTCAAATATCACTTCTAAATGCAGGTGCGGTCCGTCTTTAAATTCGTTATTCATACTGTCCGAAGTATAACCGATATGGTCGCCCTTTTTCACCGTATCGCCCGCCTTTACCTTAACATCGTCGGAAAGTGATTTATATACGGTAAACAAATCGTCGTTATGCTTTATTATGACAACATTTCCGAAGCCGTAAGTTTTATAAACCTCTGTTACAATGCCGTCATAGCAGGCATTTACATTTGCGTTATCCTCTGTCAAAAAGTCAGTACCCTTATGCGTTCTGTAATCGTTTAAGCTTGCCATAAACCAAAATTCTTCGCCGCTAAATAGCATGCCTTCTTCATAACTGCCTACAGGAACAATAAACAATATCGGGTCGGTGTCTACATCGTCGTCGTTATTATTGTTATTATTATTATTGTTGTTATTGTTGTTATTGTTGTTATTGTTTTGAATTACATCAGGCTTTTTGCCGCTGTTTATAGCCGCAAGCGTAATTAAAGTCGCAATGCCGGATATGCATATAAACAATATGATATAATATACATTCCTTCTGGCAAAGCCGCCTGCCTTTTTAAAAAAATTCTTCATTTTCATAATATGTCCTCCATTGAAATAAAAAATCTGTTGTTTTCCTACTAATTTTTAACCAAATTTATTTTTTTATACTTTTTTTTAAAAAAAATTTAATAACTGCCGAATATTACGGGGTTTCCTATATATATAAGGTTGCCCTTGCAGTAAATCTGCACATTATCGCCGCTTCCAAGCCTGCCGCCCTTTATAATGCCGCTATAACCGCTTAGCAGCACTCCGCCGCCGATAACGGTTTTTTGCGGATTTTTAAGTCCTAAATATCTTTTAACATAATCTAAACTGCCGTTAAATATCACCGTCTGATATGTTACATTTTTTATACTTGCCCTCAGACTATTTGCGTGCCTTAAATCCGTTGTAATTTCATAATTCAAGCCGTTATTTTGGACAAAGCAGCTACTAAGACCTACGGGCTGCTCGTCGGTATAAAAAAGTACTGCGGCATCGTAAAACAGCCTTAGCTGATACAGCTCTATGGGGCGTGGATAAAATACCGTTATGTAAAGCAGGCATATCAATATGAAAAATATTTTTCTTGTTCTTTTGCTTTTGACTTTATTTTTTTGCATAAAAAAATACCTTTCAACAGTTATGAAAGGTATTATTGACATTTATATGTTTTTATATACTAATGTATTTTATTTTACTTGCCGTCAATGCCCTCAAACATTTTATCAAGCTTTTCGCTGTCGGGTTTTTTGGTAAATATGCTTACTATAGGCGTTACCAGCATAGAAACCGCCATAGCAATTACACCGATTAAGGGAGATTCCTTTATGCCGCCCTTGA
>JAQVSX010000067.1 GCA_028700355.1 Clostridia bacterium | reverse complement strand
CTGCCATATTAGAAACATACATATGGCTTGTACCGTGAAAGCCGTAACGCCTCAGTTTATATTGCTTATAGTCATCGTAATCAATCGCATACATATAAGCGTATTCGGGCATCTTTGCGTGGAAAGCGGTATCAAAAACCGCAACCATAGGAGTAAACGGCATAACCTCGCGGCAAGCTAAAATACCCGTAATATTTGCAGGTACATGTAATGGCGCAAGCTCGGCATTCTGCTTGCATTTTTCTATAACCTCGTCGGTTATTATAACGGAGCTGTTAAAATCTTCCCCGCTGTGAACTACCCTGTGACCTACGGCGGAAATCTCGTTTAAATCCTTTACAATTCCGTTACCGTCAAGCAATGTTTTCAGTACAAGCGTTATTGCGTCTGTATGGGCGGGTAAATCTTTTTTTACTATTATTTCCTCCCTGCCCATTACCTTATGCTTTAAATAAGAGCCTTTATTCCCTATTCTTTCGCATATACCTTTTGCTAAATTATCTTCTGTCTGTGTATCTATAAGCTGATATTTAAGCGACGAACTGCCTGCATTTAAAACTAAAATTTTCATATGTTTAATTACTCCTTATACTATATAGCGCTAATCTCTGCATTTTAATGCCGCAATAGCCGCCGCACATACTATGTCATCTACACTGCAACCCCTCGACAAATCGTTTACCGGCTTGTCAAGCCCCTGAATTATAGGACCTATTGCCTGAGCGCCGCCCAGCCTTTCTACAAGCTTGTATGCAATATTACCTGCATTTAAGTCGGGGAATATCAATACATTTGCCCTGCCCTCAATGGGGCTGCCGGGTGCTTTTGCCGCCGCAACCTTAGGTACAAGCGCAGCGTCGCCCTGCAACTCTCCGTCAAAGGCAAAATCCGGCTTGCGCTGCTTTAACAATTCACACGCCTTGATTACCTTATCTACTATTGCATCCTGTGCGCTTCCCTTTGTGGAAAAAGACAGCAATGCTACCTTAGGCTCTGCGCCAATAAGACTTTTTTCGGAGTCCACACAGGCATAAGTTATATCGCAAAGCTGCTCTGCCGTAGGATTGGGAACAAGTCCGCAATCGCCGAATATAAACGCTCCGTTTGCTCCGTACTTATTAGCAGTTTCGCCACCTTCGGGCAGTACCATTAAAAAACAGCTCGACGCTGTTTTAAGCCCGGGAGCTGTTTTTATAATCTGCAATGCAGGTCTTAATACATCGCTTGTCGAATATACCGCACCGGCTACCATACCGTCGGCATCACCGCTTTTTAACATTAGTGCCGCATAATACAGCGGATTTTTAGCCGTCTGCAAAGCATTTTCTTCTGTCATGCCTTTATGCTTTCTTAAATTATATAAAATTTGGGAATAAGTTTTAAGTTTTTCACTTGTAACGGGGTTGATAATATCTAAGTTATTAAAATCGATATCGGCATATTTGGATTTTATTATGTTTTCATCGCCAATAAGGGTAACCTTTGCTATCTTTTCACGGCTGATTATCTGCGCAGCCGCAACCGTTCTCTTTTCTTCACCTTCGGCAAGTACTATATGCTTATACTTTTTTGCCGCTTTTTGCTTAATTGTTTCCAAAATGGACATACCTTATTACTGCTCCTTTTTATTAATTGATTGATTTTTATAACCATATAGTTTACAATATAATAAAGGAATACCTATGCTTAAAACACCTTCTATAATTATAACCTTTATAAACTAAATTGTAAAAGAAATACAGGTCTAAAAATGAGTTTTTGCGGAATAATTTGCGAATACAATCCCCTGCATTTTGGGCATATATATCATATGCAAAAAACAAGGGAAATAATAAAAAATTTAAAGGGCATTATCTGCATAATGTCAGGCAATTTTGTTCAAAGGGGCGAGATTGCATTAATGGACAAATACACAAGGGCAAAATGGGCGGTCCTTGCAGGTGCCGATATAGTATTAGAGCTGCCTACAATTTTTGCCGCAGCTCCGGCAAAAGATTTTGCTTTCGGCGGCATTAATCTGCTTTCTCATATAAAAGGCGCAAAATACCTGTCTTTCGGCAGCGAATACGGAGATATAGAAAAACTGAAAAGTTTTACGCAAAAATTAAACGATACCGATATATCTAAGCAACTAAAAAGCGGCGTAAGCTATGCATCGGCATTTGCACAAAGCGGAATGTACCAATCAAACAATATATTGGGGGCAGAATATCTAAACGCCATAAAACAAATTGGCTCAAGTATTATACCCGTTACAATAAAGCGTGAGGGCAGCTATAACGGTATAAGCAAGAGCAACGCCTTTCCGTCTGCTGCGGCAATCAGAAATATGCTCTTTAGCGGCGACTGCCAAGGCGTGAAAAACAGCGTGCCCGATTATGTTTTTAAAGATTTAAAAAGCTTTAAGCACTGTGAAGACGCTCTTTTTAATATGGTTATATATAAAATTCTCTCTTTGGGAGCGCAAAAAATACAAAATTACGCATATATAAGCGAGGGCTTGCATAACAGAATATATGCCGCAGCATTAAAAAGCTCTACTATTAAATCTTTAAGGGAAAAAATAATAACAAAGCGTTACCCCGCCGCAAAGATAAACAGAATACTGCTTGCCCTGTTGCTTGACATCACCAAGGAAAAAGCCGAGGCGGCAAAAAAAAGTCCGCCCTGCGCAAGAGTGCTTGCGGTAAAGAGCGGTAGCGAAAATATGCTTTCTAAAATCGAGGGCATAAAGCTTATAAAAAGGGCAGAAGATTATAAAAATTTCAGCAGCGAAGTAACAGACACAGATATTTTAGCAACTTTAATATATTCCAAGATAAAAAATACAGATATAAACGATATAAGCGCAGGGCTTAATATTATATAAAAAGGAAACTCAAAATATTTAATATATTACATCCATTAAATATAGCCCTTGCGGCGGTGCGGTATAGCCCGCATTAATGCGCATTTTTCCCGATATTATCTGCCTCATACAATCGGGCTGCATTTTTCCCCTACCAATTTCTATCAATGTTCCTGCTATTATTCTGACCATATTGCGTAAAAAACCGCTGCCGCATATTTCAAAATAATATTCCGTGTAAAAGCCCTTTTGTATTTGGGTTACTGCGACTGAGTATATTTCCCTCACAAAGTCTTTTACGCTGCTGCCCGATGCGCAGAAAGCAGAAAAATCCTGCCTGCCTGTAATGTAACCGCAGGCGGTATTCATTTTTTCTGTATCAAGCTCAAAAGGAATATAGGTAAATAAACCCTCCCTAATAGGACTAGCAGTGCCCCCGTAATACATCTTATATAAATAAATCTTTTTCTTTGCGTCAAACCTTGCGTGAAAGCTACTCTCTACCCTGCGGCTGCATAGTACTTTGATATCGGCAGGGAGCAGAGCATTTGCGCATTGTGGAAATTTGTCGTCGGGTATAGCATCGTAATTGCAATCAAAATGGGCATATTGCGCCATTGCGTGAACGCCCGAATCAGTCCTTCCGCTACCGCAAAGGTTTATTTTATGACCGCAGATTTTTTCCAGACACTCTGTAAGCACTTGCTGAACGGATACTCCGCCTTTTTGTATCTGCCAGCCACAATATGCGCTGCCCTTATATTCTATTGTAATGAGTATTCTTCTATTCATACTTAAATTACGGGAAAGAGTAAGGAAAATTTATCAATCAATATAAAGGCAAAAATGCTGAAAGAAAAAAACATCGCCACATAGTCCCTGTATGTCGTTTTGAGCCTTTTCATTTTCGTCCTGCCCTTAGAGCCTGTATAGCACCTAGAATCCATTGCGTCAGAAAGCTCTTCGGCACGGCGGAATGCGCTGATAAGCAGCGGAATCAATATAGGAATAAGCGCCTTTGCCCTTGAAAAAATATTACCGCTTTCAAAATCCGCACCCCTTGCCTTCTGAGCCCTTATTATTCTGTCAGTTTCTTCCATAAGCGTCGGTATAAAGCGCAAGGCAATACTCATTATAAGAGCAAGCTCGTGTACGGGAAACTTTATTACATTTAAAGGTTTAAGCAGACTTTCGATAGCATCGGTAAGCGCAACGGGAGTTGTCGTAAGAGTAAGTAAGGAACTGCCCATTATTAGCATAGAAAGCCTTATTGCCATAAGAACGGTAAACCTTATTGCCCCGTCTGTTACCTTTATTATCCAAAATGAAAATACCACATTACCCTGAGAATAAAAAAGAAGATTTAATACCGCAGAAAATATTATTAAAAACAATATGGGCTTTATACTTTTTAATATTTTTATAAGTTTTACACCTGAAAAAGCTATGGCGACGGTCAAAAGCAAAGCGCATGCCAAAAAAGACACGACGGATGCCGATAAAAATATCGCAGTAATGTAAAACACTGTAATCACAATTTTTACACGGGAATCCATATTGTGCAAAAAGGAATTGGCGGGATAATATTGTCCGAGTGTCGCATCTTTAAGCATTAAATATTCTCCTGTCCGCTAAGCGCTTTTAAAAGATGTTTTGCCGTATCCTCTGCGGAAAAAGGCAATTGTCCTAAGTTATAACCCTTTTCTTCAAACATATTTTGCAGTTTTACGGCTTCGGGTATGTCAAGGCCCGTCCCCGAAATTATTTGCTTATCTTTAAAAAGTTCTGTAGGCGGTTTTACGCAGATAATTTTGCCTTCATGTATTACAGCAACCTTAGTACAGTTAGCGGCAATTTCGTTCATATCGTGCGATATCATAATTATTGTGGGGCTGCAGCTTTGTTTTAAGCTGTGCATTAAAGCGATAATTTCCCTTTTCCCCCTTGGGTCAAGCCCTGCGGTAGGCTCGTCAAGTATTAAAATTTCGGGTTTGGTTACTATAACACCCGCTATCGCCACCCTTCTTTTTTGTCCGCCCGAAAGGTCAAATGGAGATTTAGATTTGACGTTATCATAATCTAAGCCTACCAGACTTATAGCCTGCCTTACTTGCTCTTCTATCTGTTTTTCCAAAAGCTCTTTATCGGGCTTAATCTTTTGTTTTTTATATTTGCTTTTATAGTAATTTCTC
>JAQVSX010000066.1 GCA_028700355.1 Clostridia bacterium | reverse complement strand
GTCTTGACAAGGGCGAAAACAAAAACCAAAAGATATTGATATATGACCTTGGCGGCGGAACATTTGACGTTTCTATTTTAGAAATAGGCGACGGCGTTTTTGAGGTGCTTTCGACAAGCGGCAATACAAGGCTCGGCGGAGACGATTTTGATAAAAAAATTATCGACTATATGGTTGCCGATTTTAAATCAAAGCAGGGCATTGACCTTTCTAAAGATAAAATGGCATTGCAAAGGTTAAAGGAAGCCGCCGAAAAAGCAAAGGTAGAGCTTTCTGCTTCTACAAACACCGCAATCAACCTGCCCTTTATAACAAGCGACGCTAACGGCCCTAAGCACCTTGATATGCAGCTTTCACGCCAAAAATTCAATTCGCTTACAGAAGACCTTATCAAAGCTACCGAAGGCCCGATAAAGCAGGCGGTTTCAGATGCTAAGCTTTCGGCTGCGGAAATAGACAAGGTTATACTTGTCGGCGGCTCTACCAGAATGCCTTCTGTTGTAGACCTGATAAAAAGGCTGCTTAATAAAGAACCCTTTAAGGGCATAAACCCCGACGAATGCGTTGCGATAGGTGCTGCGATTCAGGGCGGCGTTTTGCAGGGCGATGTTAAGGATGTGTTGCTGCTCGACGTAACACCGCTTTCTTTGGGAATTGAAACGGCAGGCGGAGTGTTTACTAAGCTTATAGAGCGCAATACCACAATCCCGACAAGCAAATCACAGATATTTTCAACCTATTCTGACAATCAGACGGCTGTTGATATTCACGTATTGCAGGGCGAAAGGCAGATGGCGCAAGGCAACAAGACGCTTGGCAGATTTCAGCTTTCGGGCATACCTCCTGCACCGAGGGGAGTGCCTCAGATAGAAGTAACATTCGATATAGACGCAAACGGCATAGTAAATGTTAAGGCTATGGACAAGGGAACGGGCAAATCGCAGCAGACGACAATAACATCTACGACAAACCTTTCAGATGAAGATATAGAAAAAGCTGTAAAGGAAGCCGAACAGTATGCCGAAGAAGATAAAAAGAGAAAGGAGCAGGTAGACGCTAAAAATAACCTTGACAATTTGATATTCTCAATAGAAAAGTTTGTAAACGAAAACGGCGATAAAATTTCTGAGGAAGATAAGGCAAAACTTTCTGCCGAAACCGAAGAGGCTAAAAAATCTCTTGACTCTACAGATGTAGAAACGCTTAAAGAAGCCGCAAATAAGCTTTCTCAGGTATCTAACGAAATATTTACAAAGTTTTATCAGCAAAATGCAGGGCAGGCAGGCGGAGCAGACGGAGCAAGTGGAGCAGACGGAGCAGGCGGCGCAGATTTTACGGGCGGCGAAGGCTCTGACGGCGGTACAAACCAGAATAATTAAGCATAAAATTATTACAGTTATTTTTTAACTGTAATAATTGCTTATAGGCATTGGAGAATATATGGCAAAAGATTTTTACCAAATACTCGGCGTGGAAAAAAATGCAACCGCCGACCAAATAAAAACCGCTTACCGCACCCTTGCAAAAAAATACCACCCAGACCTTAACAAAGGCGATAAACAGGCGGCGGAAAAATTTAAAGAAGCAAGTCAGGCTTACGAAGTATTGTCAGACCCTCAGAAAAAGCAGATGTACGACAGCGGCGCATATAATGCGGACGGCTCAGGCGGCGGCTTCGGCAACTTTGATTTTTCAGGCTTTTCGGGGGGCGGCGGCTTTGACGATATACTTAACTTCTTTTTTGGCGGCGGCAGGGGCGAGACTCAAAGGCAAAGCCGCGGCGAAGATATACAGGTCAACATAAATATAACTTTTGAACAGGCTGCAAGCGGAGTAAAAAAGGAACTGCATTTTGCCAAAAACAAAAGCTGTGCATCATGCGGTGGCACAGGGGCAAAGGACGGCACAAAGCTTGAAAAATGCCCCAAGTGCAAGGGCAGCGGAAAAACGCAATATGTAAACGAGAGTTTTTTCAGGCGTACAGTCAATGTGCGGCCATGCGATGAATGCGGCGGCACAGGCAGCAAAATATTAGAGCGCTGCACAGAGTGCAAGGGCAGGGGCTTTAACCGTGAAAACATAACCTTTACGGCAGATATTCCCGCAGGCATTGACGACGGAACAATACTTAAATACAGCAGGGAAGGAAACGCCGCCAAAAAGTCGGGCGGAATAAACGGTGATTTGCTTATAGGCATAAATGTACAGCCGCACAAACTGCTTAAACGTAAAAACCTTGATTTGTTTATTGAACTGCCCATAACGCTTACACAGGCGGCAATGGGAGCAAAGGTGGAAATCCCCACCGCATACGGAAAAATAACATACGACATACCCGAAGGCACGCAAAGCGGACAGATGTTTTACATCAGGGGCAAGGGCATTAAGGCGGCAAACGGCAGGAGCGGAGACCTTTATATAACGGCAAAAATAGACACGCCAAAGGGCCTGAACGGTATGCAAAAAAAATTGCTGTTCGAGCTTGAAAAATCACTTTCAGACAAACAACAGCCAAAGGTTAAAAGCTATAAAGATATAATTAAAGATTTATAAAAATAATGGCTGTCAAATTTGTGGGCGGCTTAGTAAAAATAATTTAAGTTTGTTATATCTGGTTAAGGGCAACAAATTGATTAATAAGCTATACCGCTGGGCAAAGTCCTTGGATAAAAGAATAAAATTTATATTGGTAGGTGCGCTTAACACGCTGATAGGTTACGGCACAAGCGCCCTTATATTGCTGCTTGTCTATAAAATACCCCTTGATGCCATTTCAAAGGCAACGGATATACAGGCATTGATAGCGGCTGTCTGCGGCCATACGCTGGGGATGGTAAACTCGTTTTTTTGGAACAAATTTTTTACATTTGCAAATAATGACAAATCATTTACTCAGGTATATAAATTTTTGTTTATTAGCTTATTGCAGCTTGGCTTAAACTACGGGCTGATAATTTTTCTGCAAAATGTGTTAGGGGCGGGTATATATATCGCACAGGCTATTACGCTGATATTAACAACGGTAATCAGCTATTTAGGTCATAATTATTTCACCTTTAAAAAACAATAGCATTTCTTTTTTGCAACTTAGCTTTAAGCTGCTGTTAAAATAAAAAAAGTCTTTTCTTTTTAAGAGGAATAAGGTATAATGTTATTATACTTTTTTGGAGGACAGATTTTAAAATGATTGTTTCGACGCTTGCAAAAGAATTTAACATAAAAACAGAATATTTAAACAATATCATCTCGCTGATAGATGAGGGCAACACCATACCGTTTATTGCCCGTTACAGAAAAGAGCTTACAGGTCATCAAGACGATCAGGTTTTAAGAGAATTAAGCGAAAGGCTGTCTTATTTAAAAAATCTTATAAAAAGAAAGGAAGAAATAAGCGCATCAATATCGCAACAGGACAAAATGACCGACGAGCTGCAAAAGCAGTTAGACGGCGCAAGTACGCTTGCCGAAGCTGAAGATATTTACAGGCCTTTTAGACCTAAAAAAAAGACGAGGGCATCTACTGCGGCGCAGTGGGGGCTGACTCCGCTTGCAGAAATAATTTTATCGCAGGACTACATCGGCGATATAACGGAGGAGGCGGAAAAATATATAAACGAAAATGTTTCAGATGCGCAATCAGCTATAAAAGGTGCGCTTGATATTATTGCCGAAACTATATCAGACAATGCGGAAATAAGGAAAAAGCTGCGTGAAGTATATATAATAAGCGGGGCGGTTGTAAGCACATTTGCCGACAAAACCAAGCCGCAAAGCAAAATATTTGAAATGTACGGGGACTATTCGGAAGAAGTGTCAAAAATACCTTCGCACAGGGTACTTGCGTTAAACCGTGGAGAATCCGAGGGCGTATTAAGGGTTAAAATATATTTTGACAGGGATTTGGCTTTAAGAATAATAAGCTCACGCTATATAAAAAGCAAAAGCACCTTAAAGGATTATATCGAGAGCGCTTGCGCCGACAGTTACGACCGCCTTATACATCCTTCTATAGAAAGGGAAATAAGGGCTGCTTTAACGGAAAAAGCATCTGCGCAGGCAATAAAAATGTTTGAAGAAAATTTAAAGCCTCTGCTTTTGCAGCCGCCCGTAAAAAACAAGGTAATGTTAGGGCTTGACCCCGCTTACAGAACGGGCTGCAAAATTGCCGTAGTAGATGCGACGGGCAAGGTGCTTGACACGACTGTAATATATCCCACGCCGCCGCAGAAAAAAATAGAGGAAGCGGCGCAGGTTTTAAAGCAGCTTATAAGCAAGCATAATGTAGAAGTAATAGCGATAGGCAACGGCACTGCAAGCAAAGAATCCGAAATTTTTGTAGCCGACCTTATAAATACGCTTGATAAAAAGGTTTCTTACGCCGTAGTAAACGAGGCGGGCGCATCGGTATATTCGGCATCTAAACTTGCCGCCGAAGAATTTCCCCAATTTGACGTATCTTTAAGAAGTGCGGTAAGCATAGCACGCAGGCTGCAAGATCCCCTTGCGGAACTTATAAAAATTGACCCCAAGGCCATAGGGGTAGGGCAATATCAGCACGATATGCCGCAGGCAAAACTCAGTGAGGCGCTTGGCGGCGTACTTGAAGACTGCGTCAGCAGCGTAGGTGTTGACCTTAACACTGCAAGCGTTTCATTGCTGTCAAATGTTGCGGGTTTAAGCGCCGCAATTGCAAAAAACATTATAGCTTACAGAGACGAAAAGGGAATGTTTAAAGACAGGCAGCAGCTGCTTACGATAGGCAAATTAGGGCCGAAAACATTTACGCAGTGCGCCGGCTTTTTAAGAATAAGGGAAAGCGATAATATTTTAGACAATACCGCCGTTCACCCCGAATCATACGATGCAGCCAAAAAATTACTGTCATTATTCGGTTACAGCGAGGAAGATGTAAAAAAAGGTAATTTAGATGGATTGCTAAAAAAAATAAACGAATACGGCGAGGAAAACGCCGTCCGTCATTGCGGGGTGGGCGTACTCACATTAAAGGATATCACGCAGGAGCTATTAAAGCCGGGGCGTGATATAAGGGAAGAATTTGCTCCGCCAGAACTTCGCAGCGACATTATGGATATTAA
>JAQVSX010000065.1 GCA_028700355.1 Clostridia bacterium | reverse complement strand
GATGATTTACGCATAGGTGGACGGATTAGGCGCAACTGTAAAGAAATAATTAAGGCGGTAAATATATGAATAAACAATATTTAAAGGTTATTGACCATACATTGTTAAAACACGATGCAACTGATAAAGACATAGAAAACTGTTGCAAAGAGGCTGTAGAATTTGGTTTTTATTCGGTTATAGTCCAGCCCTATTATACAGGTTTGGCAAGCAAATTATTAAAGGGCAGCGATGTGCTATGCGGCAGTGTAATAGGATTTCCTTTCGGGGCAGAAACAACAGATGTAAAGCGTTTTCAGGCAGAGCGTGCGTTAGATAACAAAGCTGAGGAGCTTGATATGGTAATATGTATGCCGTCTTTTAAAAACAAAAATTATGCAGATACCGAAAACGATATAAGGCAGATTGTAAAGTTTGGCGTTCCCGTAAAGGTAATTATAGAAACTTCTTTGCTTTGCGAAGAGGAAATAATAACCGCTTCTAAAATATGTATAAATGGCGGAGCGGCTTTTGTTAAGACATCGACGGGATATTTCGGCGGCGGAGCGACGGCAGAAAACATAAAACTTATCAAAAAAACCGTTGGCGACAAAATAAAAATCAAGGCGGCAGGCGGTATTAGGACTATTGAAGATTTAATTACAATGCTGCGGTGCGGTGCCGACAGAATAGGCACAAGCGGAGGGGTTAAAATTGCACAAGGGCTTATAAGCTTAAAGGAATATTAATTTATGGAAAAGATAAGCTTTATAAGCGGCAGCGAAAAACAGACTATGGAATTTGCCGCTTCAATTTCCCAAAGCTTTACAGGCGGAGAGGTGCTGCTTTTAGAAGGCGGCATCGGTGCGGGCAAAACCCGTTTTACAAAAGGTTTGGCAAAGGGGCTGAAAATTAAAGATGCCGTAACAAGCCCCACATTTACAATTATGCATATATACAGCGGAAGGCTTAATTTATATCATCTTGATATGTACAGAATACAAAGCGAAAGCGAGCTTACCGAAACGGGCATTTACGAGGCGTTAGACGATAAAAACGGCGTTACTGTTATCGAATGGCCGCAAATAGCAATGGCTTTGTTTGATACGCCGATAAAGGTCAGTATAAAAATTTTAGACGAAAACAAAAGGGAAATTACGGTAATAAAATGAAACTGCTAATTATTGATACATCATCCGACGCGCTATATATTGCCGCTATGGCAGAAAATAAGGACTATGTTTTTTATAATAAAGATTTAAACAAAAAACATTCAGAAACATTGCTTTTTCATCTAAATAAACTGCTTAGCGAAAACAACTTAAAGCTTGACTGCCTTGACTGTTTTTGCTGCGTGGTTGGTCCCGGTTCATTTACCGGTATCAGAATAGGCATTACGACGATGCGTGCATTCGCGCAGGTATATGATAGACCGGTGATGAGTGTAAACAGTTTGCAGCTTGCGGCATATAATGTAAAAGAAAAAGGGTTTGTAATATCGGTCAAAGACGCTATAAGAGATAAATACTATGCTGCGGTTTATAACGGCGAAGAAGAGATAATTTCAGCAAATATGTATACACTGCAAGAACTGAGTAAACTTAAAGAGAAAATAATTGAAGATTACGGCAAAGCCTATATAGTTTATGACGGAGAAATTGCTGGCTTTGACGGTATAATCAAGCCGCCTTTTCCCGATTACTGCGGCTATTGCAGAGACAAAATGAAAAGGGGCTTAGTTACAAGTTATAACAATTTAACGCCCGTTTATGGAGCGCTCAGTCAGGCGGAAAGGTTATATGAAAATAAGAAACTGGACGAATGACGATATTGTAAGCGTTGCCGAGATTGAAAAGAATTGTTTTTCTAAGCCATGGACCTTGGCAATGCTCGAAGAAGAAATTAACAACCCTTATTTTTTTTGTCTGGTTGTCGAAACTGATAATATAGTTATCGCATATTTAAATTATCACATAATAAACGGACAGTACCATATAGCAAACATAGCTGTCGAAAGCAATTATAGGAGAAAGGGCATAGCAAAAGGCCTATTAAAAGAGCTTTTGCGCAGCGCAAAAGAAAATAATATCAGCGGTATAACTTTGGAAGTGAATTCAAACAATGCCGCCGCAGAAAACCTTTATAAAAAAATGGGCTTTAAAACTATGGGCATAAGAAAAAAATATTATGGTGGTACAGAGGACGCTTTAATAATGTGGTTATATTTGTAGGCGGTTATGGTTTTTGTTTACAGGGGAACATCCGTATATTATACAGTACAGGGCAGCGGCAGAAACCTGCTTTTTCTTCACGGTTGGGGGGCGGACAGCACGGTATTTTTCCCGCTGATAGAGCGTTATAAAAATAATTATACCGTAGTCGCAATTGATTTTCCGCCGTTCGGTCTGTCTGGAGAATTAGCTTTTGACTATACTGTGCAGGATTATAAAAACTTGGTTTTATCGCTGCTTAAAAGCTTAAATATAGAAAAAACACTGCTTATTTGCCATTCTTTCGGGGGCAGAGTAGCCGCCAAATTAGCTTCAGAAAGCGGATTGGTGGAAAAGGCGGTATTTTGCTCGTCTGCGGGACTGCCTAAAAGAAAAAGCATTTTAAGGTCTATAAAAAAAATAAGGTATAAGCTGTTAAAAAAGCTTTACAGGAAAGCTGATAGCGGCAGACTTAAAAAATACTTTTCAAAGGATTACAACAATCTCCCTGAAAATATGAAGGTTACATTCGTAAACATTATAAATGAAGACTTAACCGAATGTATAAAACAAATAAAATGTCCCAGTCTGATAATTTGGGGCAGAAAAGACAGGGAAACCCCTGTTTATATGGCAAGAAAGTTTAATAAGTACATTCGTGGCAGCAAATTAAAAATTATCGGGGGCGGGCATTACTGTTTTTTGGAGGATTCCAAAAATTTTACAGCAAATGTCGATGAGTTTTTTAGGGGAAAAAAATAAATGAATACATTATTATTGGCAAATCCGTCTCTTGATGTTTATATAATAGCAATAATTATATCAATTTTTAGCGGCGTATTATTATGTATGACGGCATACCGTTCTTTGCAGACATTACAGCTAAGGGGCTATAAGACGGAAAAATATATGCATTGGATTAAAAACACGCACGGAAAATATTTTTCCCGCCTTTTTATGATCTGTTTTATGTCGGCAAGCGCCCTGTTGGTAATAAATATACTGTTTGACAATTTTGCCGAGCAGTTTATATCTTATATATCCTTACTTGTTTATTTTATATATTTAATTGCTTTTATCAAAAATGATTTCACCTATAAAAAAAAGACTCCGCTTGTATTTACCGCAAGAATAAAAAGGCTGGTAACGCTGCTTTTTATATTAAACTCCGCATTGACATATGCGCTTATTATACTTAGCTTTTTACTGGTATCGCTTAATATTGCGTGGCTTAGGTTTTTCTTTATATGTTTTACGCCGCTGCTTATGCCGTTTAATGTTTTACTTGCTTTTATAATTATGTCGCCTTTCGAGCAGCTTAATAACAAAAACTATATTATCAGGGCAAAGCGGAAAATAAATAAAAATAAAGAGCTTATAGTAATAGGCATTACCGGCAGTTACGGCAAAACTTCCGTTAAAAACATATTGCATACAATGTTAAAGCAAAAATATGACGTTTTAAGCTCGCCTGCAAGCTATAATACTCCTATGGGGCTTACAAAGACGATATTAAAACAGCTCAGCGAAAACTACAAAATTTTTATAGCCGAAATGGGAGCGACCTGCAAGGGAGACATTAAATATATATGTGATTTTATTCAGCCGCAGATAGGCATTATAACATCTGCGGGAAGCCAGCACCTTGAAAGCTTTAAGACTCTGCAAAACATAAAGGATACAAAATACGAGCTTATAGAGGCGCTGCCCGCTGACGGTCTTGCTGCGTTCAACAACGACAGCGCTCAGGTAGTAGAATTATATAATAAATGCCCAGTGCCTAAAATATATACAAAAACGGCAGATGACGGCGGAAGCTTTTTGCGTTGCGAAAATATTGTATCACAGCTTAAAGGCATAGAATTTGACCTTATATCAGCAGGCGAAACCGTGCGCTGCAAATGCAGTCTTATCGGAAAGCACAACATAAGCAATATATTGATATCTGCGGCGGTGGCATACAAACTGGGATTGTCGCTTAAAGAAATTGCCGAGGCAATTTGGGAGCTTCAGCCTGTGCCGCACCGTTTAGAAATTATTCAAAGTAAAGATATTACAATTATTGATGATTCCTTTAATGCGAGCGCAGAGGGGACTGCCGCCGCTTTGGAAGTATTGACCGAAGTGGCAAAGGGCAGAAAAATTGTTGTAACTCCGGGGCTTGTAGA
Organism: Clostridia bacterium; assembly: GCA_028700355.1. Classification (GTDB taxonomy): domain Bacteria; phylum Bacillota; class Clostridia; order Christensenellales; family HGM11417; genus STF1-284. Next base: position 855 of record JAQVSX010000065.1, on the reverse strand, counting down.
GCTTGGCGCAATGCAAAATCAGGAAAATTATAATTTCGGCAGCAATATGTCTAAGGTATGCGATATATGCATACTTGTGGGAGAAAATCAGACACAGCCCATTTTTGAGGGGCTTATAGGCGGTGGTTTTAATAAAGACAGCATTATTACCGTAAATTCACTTGAAGACGCAAAGTCAGAGCTTAATAAGTTAATAAAGGCAGGTGATACGATACTGTTTGAAAATGATTTGCCTGATAATTATTCAGAGCAGTAATCGCCCTGTAATAAAGCAATATAGATTAAGGCAGGTATTTTTACCGCCTTTTTTTTAATCTTTTAATATTTTTTATATAACGGCAATATTAATATACAAAGAGAATAAATTTTCTCTTACTACTGTTAAGAGGTGATGGCAATGCTAAATATTGCGGTTATATTCGGCGGCATAAGCTGCGAGCACGATATTTCTATAATTACGGCGCTGCAAATTTTTAACAATATAAAAGGGCATAATGTTTATCCCCTTTATATTCATACAGACGGTTTATGGTATAGCGGCAATGCCCTTAAAGACATAAACATATACAAAAATTTTGACTGTAACAAAAAAGGTTTAAATTCTGCCGTAATACTGCCCTGCGGCAAAAGCCTGTATTATAGAAAAAAGAAAAAGCTTACAGAAATCTGTGAGTTAGATGCGGCAATTATCTCAATGCACGGTTTAAACGGCGAAGACGGCAGCATTGCGGGGCTTTTACAGCTTGCGGGTATACCTCAGACCGCCTGCGGAATTGCGGCAAGCGGAATAGGCATGGATAAAATAGCCTCCAAAATATTTTTTAATGGTTTGGGGCTTGATATACTCCCCTATAC
>JAQVSX010000064.1 GCA_028700355.1 Clostridia bacterium | reverse complement strand
ACCTATTTAAAAAATATTTTTAAGGAGCAGAATTATAATGAAAAAGCTTAAATTTGGTATTATTGGCTGCGGAGGAATAGCGAACGGCAAGCATATTCCCGCAATTTTACAGCAGCAGGATGCGGAAATTAGCGCATATTGTGATATTATTATCCAAAGGGCAGAGAGTGCAAACGAAAAATATTCGCTTGGCAAGGCAAAGGTATTTGCAGATTATAAGCAGTTGCTTGAAGAAAAGCTTGATGCAGTATGTATTTGTACGCCTAACAATATGCACTGCGAAATGACGGTAAACGCTTTGCTTAGCGGCAAGCATGTAATGTGCGAAAAACCTATGGCTATGAATTATACCGAAACCCTTAAAATGATTGACGCAAGAGATAAGAGTGGAAAGCTTTTTACGATAGGTTATCAGAACAGATACAGAAGGGACAGTCTACTTTTAAAAAAAGAATGTGAAAAGGGTACTTTGGGCGACATCTATTTAGGCAAGGCAATTGCGTTAAGGCGGCGAGCTGTACCTACCTGGGGCGTATTTTTAGACGAAGAAAAGCAAGGAGGAGGTCCTTTGATAGATATAGGAACTCATGCGCTTGATTTAACCCTTTATATGATGAATAATTATCAGCCGTTATATGCCGTTGGAACGATATATCATAAACTAAATAAAGATACACAAACCGCAAACGCTTGGGGTGATTGGGACACAGAAAAGTTTACAGTGGAAGACAGCGCATTTGGCTTTGTTGTGATGAAAAACGGTGCAACTATAGTATTAGAATCAAGTTGGGCGCTTAATACGCTAAATGCAAGAGAAGCTGTCTGCGAGCTTTGCGGAACAAAGGCAGGTGCAGAAATGCTTACAAGCGGCAAACTTAGGTTTAACGGTGTTAACAATAACGAGCAGTACGAAACAACTTATAATTTTGCTTCCGGAGGAGTGGCATTTTACGAAGGCAAAACAATAAATGACAACTACCTTGAGGCAAAAACATTTATTGATGCGATATTAGGCAGTGGCAAGCTGATTGTAGAGCCAGAACAGGCAGCTATGATAACAAGGATACTTGAAGGCATCTATATTTCTGCCAAGCAGAAAAAACCCTACTATTTTGAGTAAAAAAGGAAGGTGTTATTATGAAATTATCTGTTTTTTCACCTGTATTTACAGGTCTTACACTTGAAGAAGCGCTTAAATATTTAAAGGATAAAGGCGTTGACTCTTTAGAGCTTGGCTGTGGCGGCTATCCCGGAACGGCGCATGCCGATGCTAAGGAACTTATAAAATCTGATGCTAAAATAAAAGAATTACAAAATCTTTTTGAAAAATACGGCATTTCAATTTCTGCACTTTCGGTGCACGGCAACGGCGTTCATCCCATAAAGAAAATTGCTGATAAGGCGACGCAGGATTTTACCGCAGCGTGTATGCTTGCCGAAAAGCTGAATGTTAACAGGGTAGTTACATTTTCAGGCTGCCCCGGCGACGGCAAAGGTGACCAGCCAAATTGGGTTACCTGTGCATGGCCTGACGAATTTGGAGATGTGTTAAAATATCAATGGGAAGATGTATTGTTGCCCTATTGGCAAAAGCAAGCAAAGACGGCAGATGACTATAATGTAAAGGTATGTTTTGAAATGCATCCCGGCTTTTGCGTTTATAACCCCGAAACTCTGCTTAAAATCAGAAGCAAAGTAGGTGAAACTTTGGGGGCTAATTTAGACCCGTCTCATCTGTTTTGGCAGGGCATAGATATATTTGCCGCTATAAAAAAGCTGGGCAAAGCGATATACTTTTTTCATGCAAAGGATACCTATATTGATAAAACCAATTGCGATATTAACGGAGTTCTTGATACAAAACCATATTCTGATGAGCTAAACCGTTCTTGGATATTCAGAACGGTAGGTTACGGCAATAGCGAAAGCGTATGGAAGGAAATTATCAGCGCATTAAGGCTTGTAGGCTATGACCATGCAGTGTCTATAGAGCACGAAGACGGACTTATGTCTCCGCTTGAAGGGCTTGGAAAGGCAATAGATTTTATTAAAAAGGTAATTATTGAGGAAGGCGGCATTACAGAAAAGTGGTGGATTTAAATCGCCGAAAAGGTTACATAAGGCTTTTTATGCTTAGCGGCTTATAAAAGCCTTTTTTTCGGTTATATAATACAAATAACTTTATTAATTACTATAATTTTGCTATAATGATAGCAAAACAAAATTAAGGGAAATATATATGACAGAAAGGGAAAAAGCGCTTGCAGGTATGCTGTACTCACCTGCCGATGCCGAGCTTAGAAAAATGCATTTAGATGCAAAAAAGCTTTTTTATAAATTTAATAAGACAAAGCCGCAGCAGTTTAAAAAAAGGGATAAATTAATAAAAAAATTATTCGGAAAAACGGGCAGTAAAATTACAGTTGAAACGCCTTTTTATTGTGATTACGGCTGCAATATAGAGGTGGGGGAAAATTTTTATGCAAATTACGGCTGTACGATACTTGATGTAAACAAGGTCAATATCGGAAAAAACTGTATGATGGCACCCAATGTGGCGTTATATTCCGCAACACATCCCGTAAGGGCGGAAGAAAGGTATAACGGTGTAGAGCTTGGAAAACCCATAACAATAGGCGATAATTGCTGGATAGGCGGTAACTCGGTCATAAACCCCGGCGTAACCATAGGGAATAATGTAGTTGTTGCGTCAAACTCTGTGGTGACAAAAAGTTTCGGCAGCAATTTGGTAATCGGGGGTAATCCCGCAAAAATAATCAGGGAATTATAATATTATGGCTTTTAAGTTTGTATGTTTAATGCCGCTTAAACGCTTGACATTGACCTGTATTTTGTTAAAATGCATATTATAAAAAAAGGTAGAGTATGACAAATGAGTAAAGGCAAATTACGAATAGGAATAATAGGTTTAGGGCGCATTTCGCCTATGCATATAGTGCCTGCCGTAAATTTACCGCAGTCTAAACTTATTGCGGTATGCGACATTGTTAAGGACAGGGCGGAAAAGGTTGCACAAAGATACAATTGCAGCTATTATACGGATTACAGACAGATGTTAGATACCGAAAAACTTGATGCTGTGCATATATGCCTGCCTCATTATTTACACGGAACAGTATCTATGTATGCCTTTAATAAGGGCGTAAATGTACTTTGCGAAAAACCCATGACCATAGAACTGAAAGAAGCCGAAAAATGCGTTGAAGAGGCAAAAAGGCTTAATGTCAAATACGGTATTATCTTTCAATGCAGATATAACAACAGCTCTGTATTGGTAAAAAATGCGCTTATAAGCGGCAGACTGGGCAAAATAATTTCTGCCCGTTCTACACTTACATGGAAAAGGACTGAAGATTATTATGCCGAATCTGATTGGAAAGGCACTTGGGATAAAGAGGGCGGCGGCGTTGTTATAGACCAAGCGATACATTCAATAGATTTGGTAAATTGGTTTATAGACAGTAAGGCTGTAAAAGTTTCTGCAAATATCGCAAAGCGCAGCGACAAGAATATTTTAGTGGAGGACACCGCCGAAGGTCTTATTGCATATAATAACGGCGCTAAGTACGGCTTTTATTGCATGAACAATTACGCCTTTGACGAACCTATCGAAATAAGGCTTTTCTGCGAAAACGGCAGGGTTGTTATGTCTTATGACGATGCCGAAATTTTTTATAACGACGGCACGAAAGAATCTGCTGCTACTGACATTCCGCAGCTTGAATATGAGGACTGCAAGGATTATTGGGGCTTTCAGCATATACGGCAGATAGAAGATTTTTATAACAGCGTATTGCTTGACATTAAGCCGCAGATTTCAGGCGAAGATGCCCTTAAAACGCAACGCATAATAACTGCAATATATAAAAGCGGCAAGATGGGCAAGGAAATATTATTATAAAATGACCATCTAAAAAAATTATTATTGATTTATTGAAAAATCTATGTATGAAAAAGGCAGTTTTCGTCTAAGCGAAAGCTGCCTTAATTACTAATATTGTCCGCACTCTTAAAATTGCATATTTAGTATTGTTGTTCTGCTAACATTATGCCGGCTATTAAGCCTATAATAAGTGCGATTACGCCGAGTATTAAACCGATTATTCCGCATATAAGCCCCGTAACCGCTTTGCCGTTACCGCTTTTTATACCTAATCTACTTTTAGATATGGCTATTATGCCGAGTACAATGCCTACTAAATGCACAATAATAACGCCAAAGTAATTTAACCCACTCATTATTATCGCAAGTATGCCGCATATCATAGATACAGTAGAGTCTTCAGCTCCTTTCTTTTCGCTGTAATATTGATATGTATTGGTAAAAATATTTTGATTTTGTGGGTTCTGAAAAACATTACCGCTTTGTTGCTGTTGCTGAGTAAAGTCATTTTGCTGTTGCTGCTGAGTAAGGTCGCTTTCCTGCTGCGTATTATCTTCCAGAAACGCCTCTCCGCAAAACTTGCAAAATTGCGAGATGTCTTGCGACGACGCTCCGCATTTTTTACATATTTTCATATAAATCTTCCTTTATAAATTATTTTGGGATATAGCCTTGCGGCTGTGTATCAGGAGCTATCGAGATATTTATTATTTCTTTAAGCAGCTTGCGCATAGGAACTTTGACCGCAAAACCGAAATTGCTGTTTAATCCTGATTTTCCTATGTATACGCCTGGAAGCAGTGCATAAGGCATCCAAGAGTCTATACATATAAGCTCTTCTTCCTTTCTGATTTTAAAAAACTGAGGAGCAGTCAGCCAGCCTGAGCCTTTTTTCCATACCATATCGCCCTGATACTGCTTTAAAGTAAATCCGTGTGCAGTAAATATGCCGGCAAGCGCTTCCTGAAGCTGCTCGTCGCTGAATTTTGGTTTAAATTTTGTTGTAGTAGCCATATTTTTCCCCTTTTTTTTTAATAATACCATTATAGTTATTAAATGTCAATTTATTACATAATATTTATTATAATTTGTAATTTTTAACTGTAATAAATAATACAGCTTTTTGTATTTTGTCTAAAATGGTTTATCTGTACTAAAATAATGGGCTCTTTGTCAAATGTTGGGGTCAGCTTAGTAAAAATTAATTTTAGTTAGTATTTCTATTCCCCTATGAGAGGGTACCCTCCCATAGGGGAAATCTTTTATTCTCAGGCGCAAATATGTAGTATTCTGTTCCTAAATCTTTTAAAATTTCTGTAACCATAAGCGTTTCTTTTAAGTACTTTAATCTTGTTGTTTAT
>JAQVSX010000063.1 GCA_028700355.1 Clostridia bacterium | reverse complement strand
TGTTGGCGCAAGCAATTTATTAAGGTACATAACAATATGGTTTACAAGAGTTGTTGTCGTAAAAATCAGACTTAAACATCGGAACGCCGCTGCTACGGGCAATTTCAAGCAATTCCCCGGCACTTCGATATTTCTTGCTAAAATTATGCAGGGTATAGGATATTTAAAAAATTGGGTGAGCGAATAAATACGCTCTTCGTAAGCCATTTTTTTAATAAACTGCATTTCAGCATTTCCCAGCACCTGAACGCGGTTTGCTCCAAAATAGTCAAAAAAGCCTGCAAGCTGCAAACCCGGTCTGCTGACATTGACGGTATTGAGCGTAATCTCTTCCTTTTGAGAAAACATTATTTCAAGCTCTAAATCGGCTGCAAATTTTTTTACTGGCAAGGATACTTCTATCATATCGCTGTACATAAAAACCTCTTTATTATAGACAATATTTTTCTATCATTTTAGCAACGCCGTCCTCATCGTTGGAAGGGCAGATATGCTTTGCGGCAGCTTTTGCGGCATCATTTGCATTTTCGACTGCAAAGGAAAGGTTTGCGTATTTAAGCATAGATACATCGTTATAATTGTCGCCGAAGGTTATTACATCGTCGGCGGTAAGCCCCATTTTACGGCATAAATAATCTACTGCACTGCCCTTGTCAGAGCCTTTTGCAACTACCTCAAAAAAATATGGCCGAGAAATATGAAATTCTGCCTCTCCGCCGTATAAGGGAGGGTATTTTTGATTAAGATGTTTAACCTTTTGTTCCTCGGAAAAAGCCAATATTTTAGTAGGGGCTATATTGTTATTGCCGACATAATCTGAAAGAGTCTGCTTTAATTCATACGCTTTGATTTCGCAAGCCTTCTCGTACATTTCAGTTTCTTTGGTGCGCTCTTTTACAAACAGCTTATCGTCAAAATAAATTTGCAAAGCTACATTTTCTTTTTCAAGCGCCCTAAGCACCTTCAAGGCGGTTTCATTAGGCAGGGTTTTATGGTATAACAGACTGTCGTCTCTCATATCCTTTATATATGCTCCCTGAAAAGCGATTACAAGGCCGTCTGCAATGCCTAAGCGCACAGCTGTATTGTAAAATGAAGCGTACATTCTCCCCGTCGAAACTATAAAGGTTCCGCCTTTTTTGCGATACCTGCCGATAACGCTTTTGGTATAAGCACTAATATTTAGGCTACTGCTAAGCAGTGTACCGTCCATATCTGTTGCGACAAGAGGATAACGCATATAAAAAGCTCCTGATAATTATTTCTAAAATAATTATACTTTATATTAAAATATATTGCAAATAATACAAATGAGTGTATCGATTTTAACAGACAAATATGTATATTATGATTTATTTATAGCATTATTTAAAATAATATGGTATAATAAAAAAAATAAAGAAAATTGTTATAAGGAGAATAAGAAATATGGCTTACCGTTATTCAAATCCCGCCATAAACAAATTATCGAGCTATGGCTATCAGTCTGAAGGAGCAAGGGCAACATATAGCGGAGTTGCATTTAAGTCTTTATATTTTGTATTTATTACATTGATTGCGGCAATTGCCTGCTTTGTACTCGCTGTAAATTTTTTCTCGACAAATCCCGAAACGGGTATTGTGCTTTTGATAGCTGTTCCTATTATAGCTTTTATCTGTTCTATGGTGGCTATTTTCAAGCCGAGCACCACTCCCGTAGCAGGCACATTATACGCTGTTTTTCAGGGGCTTTCTATGGGCTTTATATCGTTAATACTGGAATCTGCCTATCAGGGAGTAGTATTTGCAGCGCTTATAAGCACCGTAACAGTACTTCTCGTAATGTCAGTATTGTATTTTACGGGCATAATACGCGTCGGCGCATTTTTTAAGAGATTTATGCTTTCCGCACTTATAGGTGTGTTGGTAACTCAAATATTGATGTTACTGCTTGGGTTTATTTTCCCTTCTATACATCTTTTATTATACGGCAACAGCAGTTTATCAATAGGTATTTCCGTTATTATGGTAATACTTGCATCGCTTATGATATTGTTTGATTTAAACAGAATAACCGAAGTGGTAGAAAACGGAATGGACAAAAGGTATGAATGGGTAGCCGCATTTGGCTTACTGATAACACTTGTATGGCTGTACCTTGAATTTTTAAGGCTGTTTTCAAAAATCGCTTCAAGAAGATAATTTCAGTTAAACAAAAATAAATTAAAAACTGTCTGAAAAAATTCGGGCAGTTTTTTGTTTTTTAATGAAATAACTATAACGATTTTTTCATTAATATCTGCAACTTAAGCAAAATTAGCAAAATATGTCAATAAAAGTGTATTTATTACAAAAAAAACTAAATAATACAAAAAATTTTAAATAACTATTGACAAGGGGAATTGTTTATGATATCATTTTCTTAATAATCTAATATTAGGGCAAGCTTATGGAAACATAAGTCGCGCAAAGCCACGGGACTAAAGATTTTATCTATGTCGGCTGGGTTGCAGATATTTTATTATCATAATTAAATATTATAAAAATTAAAGAATATCATTAACGTTTGTTATTGAATTTTTTTAATATTTATGTGCTTATTGTTTTTATTTTATTATGGTTAAAAAAGTATTCTGTTAATGCGTCCTTAATATTATTAGGGGACGCTTTTTTTGTCTAAAAAAACAGATTTCCCTTATAATTAATTTGTTTCCTATAGAATAACTAATATAAATACATAGGAGGGCTATATGGCTGAAAAAGATAATGGTAAAATTAATGTAGGCGTGGACCTCGGAACATCAAATCTTCTGATTTATATTGAAGGCAGAGGAGTAGTGTTTAAAGAACCGTCAATTATCGCTATTGATAAGGCTACTCAAAAAGTAGTAGCTGTCGGTAATGAAGCAGCGGAACTGGTGGGAAAGGTGCATGACAAGGTAGAGGTTATCAAACCTCTAAAAGGCGGTGTGATTTCCGATATTGAAATGATACGTGAAATATTGGATTTCACCTTTGACAAGTTATTACCCGGTGGCGTGCAGAGTATACATAAACTATTATTATGTATGCCTTCGGAAATAACGGCTACGGAAAAAGAAGCTATAATCAAACTTGGGAACGAACTGGGCGTACAACGTACCAAGATTGAGGAAGAAATTAAAGCTTCGGCAATTGGCGGCGGTATAAACATATATACGCCAATCGGCAATCTGGTTATAGATATAGGCGGAGGGACAACCAATATCGGAGTTATATCACTCGGTGATGTTGTTTTGTCTAAGTCAACCAAGGTTGCGGGGGATTTTTTCGATAAGCAGATTATGCATCACCTGAAAGACAAGCATAAGCTTGAAATAGGTCTTCAGACTGCGGAAAAAATCAAAATCAAACTTGCTTCACTTGTAGGCGATTTGCCCTGCGATGAAGAAGAAAATGTGCTTACCTATAACGCAATGGGCCGTGATTTGATTTCAGGATTGCCGCGTATGGCAGTGGTTGGCGCAAAAGAAATCAGAAAAATAATGCTTGAATGTTTCGAATCTATCAAATCAACATTAATATCAACACTGGAAATAATGCCTCCTGAACTATCAGGTGATTTAGTTGACAACGGAATCACTATAACAGGCGGAGGAGCATTAATTAAAGGCGTAAGAGAGTACTTCGAGGAAATAGTAAAAATTAATGTTAAAATAGCCTCGTCGCCTATCAATGCAGTTGTTGACGGCACTAAGAGCTTGTTAAAGATAGAAAGAGAACATTATTACGGCGATTATTAAAAGGAGGGAATTATGGCTGAAAAAATAGGATTAGGTATAGATTTAGGGACAGCAAACTTGCTTGTTTATCTTGAAAAAAAAGGCATCATATTTAATGAACCTTCCGTTGTGGCGTTTGATCAGGAAAGCGGAAAGATTGTAGCTGCAGGTATTGATGCTCACAGAATGATAGGCAAAGTACACAGTAAAATATCTGTAATCAAGCCTTTGAAAAACGGCGTTATAAGCGATATGTATGCCGCAAAGGAATTGCTTACATACGTATTTAACAAAGTGCAGAACATAACCGAAAAAGAATTATCAAATTCGTCTACGGTAATGTGCTGTCCGTCAGAGGTAACAAAAATAGAAAGAGATATCATGATAGAGCTTGCGAATAATCTCGGCATAAAAGATATCTTTATTGAAGAAGAAATAAAAGCGGGTGCGCTTGGCGCGGGACTTGAAATATTTAAGTCAAAAGGCGTTATGATTGTAGATATAGGCGGCGGTACAGCCGACGTGGGAGTGCTTTCTTTCGGAGACATAGTTCTTTCACGAACAATCAGAATGTCCGGCAATTATATTGATGCCGAAATAATGAAACAAATTAAAAAGGATTATAAGGTAGAAATAGGCGAGCTTACCAGTGAAAAATGCAAGATTGAATTAGCTGACCTTCGTGATAATGCTCCGCTAACCACTATCCGTTACGCAGGAAGAGATATCGTAAGAGGCATACCTAAATATGTAGAGATAACCAGTGAAGATGTCCGCAGAATTTTAGTGCCTACTTACACAGAAATTGTAAAGCTCATAACTGCTGTTCTTAAAGATACTCCTCCTGAACTGTCTGCTGACATTTACGAAAACGGCTTGCTCCTTACAGGCGGCGGTTCTATGATTAAAGGCATAGAAGACTTTATTTGGAAGCGTATACAAGTACCCGTAAGAATTGCTAAAAATCCGTTTACCTGCGTTGCAGAAGGGGCGAAATATTTATTGAAAAACCGTGGGGATTACCTTGTTAATCCTATGCAGTTATAAGAGGTGATAATATGGCTAACAAATCAAAAAATACAAGAATAGGTATAGACTTAGGAACCACTAATCTTATTGTTTATGTTGAAGGAGAAGGAATAATATTCAACGAAGCTTCTGTTATTGCTTTGGATTATTATACAAATGAAGTAATAGCGGTAGGTAATTGCGCTGCTCAAATGATAGGAAGAAACCATAAAGGCATACGTATAGTAAGCCCTCTTAACCAAGGTGTTATTTCCGATATGGAAGCAGCCAAAAAATTAATAGAAATAGCTTTGAAAAAAGCAGAAAAAACAGATATCGTATTAAAAGAAGCGACATGTCTTATTTGCTGCCCGAGTGAAGTTACACAGATTGAAAGAGACGCTATGATAGACCTTGCTCATAAATTGGGTGTTCCCGATGTGTTTATTGAGGAAGAGGTAAAAGCCGGCGGAATAGGTGCAGGCCTCGATATTTACAGCTCGAACGGCTCTATGGTTATCGATATCGGAGATCTGAAGA
>JAQVSX010000062.1 GCA_028700355.1 Clostridia bacterium | reverse complement strand
CTGTTCCTATTTCAAGCGATACATTATGGCTGAACGGATTTTTTAAATAAATACGGCTAAGGTCAAACTCAGGAGACAGCGGAGCGGCTTTTACCGTTGACATTTCAGATAATGCCGAAAATGTTGTCATAATCATTATAACAGCTATAAGCACACTGATTATTTTAATTTTTAATATACGCTTATATTGTGTCACCACTCTTCTTCCTCCCTCTCTTTCATTAATTCATATAACGCATTTAATCCCTCATGGTTGGGTGCGGCGCAAAGTCCGTGGTTAATATAAATTGCCATTTGTTCATACTCTTCAAGATAATAACATGTAAGCGCACACATAGCAAAATTGTCCCCGTCAAAGGGATTTATTAACAGCGCAATCTTAAATTGCTTAAACGCATTTTCAAAATCACGATAACCGTAAATATTTTCTTCTAAATAGTCCATTCCTGTTTCCCGCCAATACGCCGAATCAAAGCGCTGTGTATCTTGACTTCTTACTTCTTCATACGGCGGGGGTGTATAATGCTCAAAAATTGCAGTCTCTAACTCTAACAGCTGCGCCCTTGCAGAAAGCTTTTCTGCAACGGTCATATCCGCCATTTTTTTCAGTTCATTATCAAGAGCGGGTACAAAATCAGGATTTATTACAGCATAGCTGTACCAAAATTGTGCTTGTTCATAGAAAACTTCATTATTATTTTCAGAATACCTAAATTCATAAAACCAGCCATAGAAAAACGATGGATAAGGACAGGCATAATTATATGCGGCAATTTCTTCAAAATCAAAGGGCAAGCCGGCTTCCTTGCTTTCTTCTAAATATTTGCTGTCAAGAAACCGCTCAATACAAAACCGCATTGATGAAACGGCAGCTGCCGCCCAGCTAATAGCATATTCAGACTGAACAGTCATACCGCTTTCGGCATATTGCAAACCTTTTTCATATAACTCACCGAAAGCAGAAATATATGCACTGACAATTTGTGCGGGAGTGGGATTTTCCGATACTGTACCTACGGCACGGTATTGCCATTGTAATGGAGTGCTTAATAATTCGCCATCACCGTCATAAAGATATACTTCCACTCTCAAAGCATCGGTAAGCAGTGCACTTACCACCATTTCGCCGCTGATATTGCCTGCTCCTTGTACTGCAATTGTACGCCTGCCGAGAAGATTAAGCTCATTAAACACCAATATAACCAATTCAGAGCCCTCAGGAATATTCTCGTTTGTTATATTGACGCTGTAAGGCACGGCGACTGTTTTAGGTGTACTGTCAATCCAACTTGCATAAAGTGTAATGTTTGCAGTAACGGTGTTAGTATCAAAATGCCAAGGCTCTGTACATTCAGCATCTAAATACCATCCCTCAAAGGAAAAACCGTCTTTTGAGGGAGCAGAAGGCGGCGTTATTTTACTTCCGCTTACAATATTCGTTATACTATTTACTGCGCTCCCTCCCTGACTGTCATATGTTACCGTAAACCCTTGGAGTGTATTTTCAATCCAACTAGCATAAAGTGTAATGCTTGTAGTAACGGTATCAATATCGAAATTCCATTTGGTTTGACAAGACTTTTCTTTGTACCATCCCTCAAAGGAAAAACCGTCTTTTGAGGGAGCAGAAGGCAGCGTTATTTTGCTGCCGCTATCAATGCCGATTACGGACTTAACCGTACTCCCTCCCTGACTGTCAAATGTTACCGTTAACCCTTTATTACAGGCTGTAGAAAATACCGTTTGAAAAACCAACAATAATGCAAAAAACAGCCATATTGTTTTTTTCATTTTTCATTCCCCCTAATCAGTCGTATTATTCGCCGTCCCCACATTCATAATTTAAGATATTGTTTTCATAACTATAATAATTATAATACGGGTATTCAAACGGCTGAACAAATGTTGCTACGTTAAGCTCCGTCTCTTTATAAATATTTAAATTTACAACTTCCTCTATTTCAAAAATATATGAAAATCCCATAATGTCTTGTTCGGTATCAAATGCATACTTATATTGATAATGAGTTTCTTCCCCGTAATTAAACACTTCAACAAAATGAGAGTTGTCTATTTTTACCCATTGCAATCTAAGCTCTATTACACCGTTAACCTCTTTTTCAATACAAAACGAATCACTGTTGTCATATTTAACGGTAACAACTATTTCATCCTCATATGTAATTACATATATATCGCCTGTACGGTTTATAATTAAGCTGAAATCCCCCCATATCTCAATAAGCCTTTTGTTGTCATACGTCTTAATTATGTCCGGCAATATTTCATAACCTACATATATGTATTCAAAGTTAAATAATAACCCACCTGAATCAATTTCAAAATTAATATCTTTTTCTTCTTCTGACTCAGAATCGAATATGCTATTGCAGTTTGCCTCTAATGTAGTAAATAAAGCATTAAAATCGTTATAAAAGCCGCTGGTTAAGTTGTCAACGGGGCAGGAAACTATGCCTTCGTTCAAGCTTAATACTATATCTCCGTCATTTGCATAATCAGCATTATCAGCCTTTTCATATAACAAATATGATTCGTCAAGCATTTCAGGCTGTAATCTGTTTATGCTCGCTTTACCTGATATGCTGTTAAAAAATAATTTAAGAGTGGAATAATTTTGTGAATTGCCCTCAACAATTTCGTCGGGGTAATGGATAACGCATGCATAATTGCCGTCGGCATTTTTGTTATATTCAATAATATAATTTAATTCTTGTTCTTCATTAACCCCGCAATATATCTCTGCCGACAGGCTGTCAGTTGTTTGGTCATATTTAACCTCGGTTTCGAACCAGTAATTATATATCCCTTTTTTTTCTGTATAATTAACCGTATATCCCTCTGCCGTTGCTGTGCAAGAAGGTGTCTTTTTCACTCCGCCTCCGAAATCAATTTCATCTGTGATAAATGAGTCATTAAGGTATGCATTTATTTCAACAGAAATATCTCTAAGTAAATTAGGTGCGCTCCACATTTCAATATCGGCTCTGCCTTGAATAGACTCTTCGTAATAACTGAATAAATCAGTTTGTTCTGAAAAACTTAAAGCCAAATTAGTCATAAATCCATTTGTTATCGTATCAAAATTAAATACAATATTAGAATAAAAATCGTTAATGCTTTGTACAACGGGCGAATTTGTTTGACCGCTATCGGTCAATGTTACTGTAAAAGTTGCCGTCTTGCCTTGATAGCTGACTGTTATAGTATGTGTACCTGCGGTTTCAAGTTTAGCCTTGTCTTGCGCTGATAACATATTTTCATTTAAAGACTTGTTTTCTTGACTGTCGTCGTCAAAAGTTACTTTAATTGTAATATCTTGCAATGCAAAGTTTGCGGTAGTTTTGCCCGTCGGTACAGTTTCGCTATTTACTGATATGGATTTTACAGTTTTTAAGGGGTTTTCCGTGCCTTCTTCAATTGTGTAATTAGAAAGGTCTATCATATTATTTAGGGTAACACTGTTTATAGTAAATTCCGTAATTTCCATAGTTTCGGTTTCTTCACCCGCTGTTGTTTCAAATTTCAGGCACATACCGTATTCATTGTCTAACCAATATTTTGTTTTGCTCCCGTCATTATCATAGGAATAAACCGTACAATCCCTTCCCGCAACCTTCTCCTCTTTTTCCTTTTTCATCACCAATTTAAGAACTTGGAAAGAATATAAAAGGTCTATCATACCGCCCTGAGTTTCCCAATCATAGAGGTCATCGCCGTTTTCGTATGTACTAAATACGCCTGTTTCTTCGGCTTTATCGAGAAAATAACCCTTTTCTTCTTGCGCATTATAAAAATAAATGTTTAAACCGTTATCATACAAATAGCCGTTTTCGCAAACCTTTATGTTGGTTATTTGTCCATTGTTATTAATGGTCATAGAATAGTTTTTTACGCTTTCTTTAAAATCATCATAATCTTTAAAATCAAACTTATCACCGCTTAAAACATCGCAAGCGCTTAAAATTGTAACTAAAATAATTATTATAATTAAACTTAGTATTTTATTTTTTTTCATAATTAACATACTCCTTAATATCATAATATATTATTATAAAAGAATATGTCTAAAAATAATATATAATTGAGTATCAAGTTTGGTAAGAATAAGACTATCTTACTGCAAACCAAAAACTTTTTTAATAGTTTGACAAAGGACTCGCATAAATATATAATTTGAGTATGGAGATAATTAAGACATTGCCCGTATATAAAGATTATATATGGGGGGGTACAAAATTAAAGTCGCTTTGGAATAAAAATTCCGAAAAAGATATAATAGCCGAAAGCTGGGAATTATCTTTGCATAAAGACGGCGTATGCAGGGCAGACGGCGGCAAGTATAGCGGCAGATTTCTTGACCAAATTATTACCCCCGAAATGATTGGCGAAAACAACTCGCTCAGCCGCTTTCCCATATTAATTAAGCTTATAGACGCAAGGCAGAACCTGTCCGTTCAGGTTCATCCCGATGACGCTTACGCCTTAAAAAACGAAAATGACTACGGCAAAACAGAAATGTGGTACATAGCCGATGCCGAAGAGGGCGGCGGAATATATCTCGGGTTTAAAGAAAACATAACAAAGCAAATTTTTATTAATGCCTTAAAAGAAAATGCTGTTGAAAAGCTTTTAAATTTTGTGCCTGTAAAAAAGGGAGACAGCTTTTTAATAAGCGCAGGGCAGATACACGCAATATGTAAGGGCGTAACCATTTGCGAAATTCAGCAAAACAGCAATGTAACATACAGGGTGTACGATTATAACAGGACAGATGCAAGCGGCAATAAAAGAGAGCTGCATACTCAGAAAGCGCTTGAAGTGCTAAACTTTAATAAATACAAAGCCCCAAAAAACTATGGCGGCAATATATTAGCAAAATGCAAATATTTTACCGTTAAAAAGTATTCTGTCAGCGGCAGCATAAATTTTTACTGCGGCAGCGCAAGCTTTAATTCTGTATTAGTATTGGAAGGAAGCGGCGAAATAAAAGGCCGCAGCTTTAATAAGGGCGATACATTTTTTATACCCGCCGGCTTAGGGCAATACAATATTTGCGGCAATGCCGAGATATTATTAGTCAGCATATGATAAATAAACCAAAAAGGAAAAGAATATGAAAACACTTATAGCTTATTACACTTTGTCGGGGAATAATAAAAAACTTGCAGATTATATTAAGGAAAAATATAACTTCGAGCTGCTTGAAATTAAGGAAAAGAAAAAAAGAAAAACCTTTTCAATAATTCTTGATTTATTTTTTAAAAAGAGAA
>JAQVSX010000061.1 GCA_028700355.1 Clostridia bacterium | reverse complement strand
ATGGTATAATAGGGTATCTCTAATAGAAAAAAACAGGTCAGACAAATGGCAAAATATGATTTACATAACAAAAAGGTGTTTATCAGCGGCGTTTCGGGCGGCATTGGCAGAGAGCTTGCGCTAAAACTTATAAGGGATTATAACTGCATTGTTTTTGGCGTTGCGAGAAATTACCAAAAGCTGAAAAATTTTGAAAACGAGTGCGGAGGCAGGCTTATCGCCGAAGTTATGGATGTTTCGCAGAGCGGACAGTGGCAAAGTATTGCCCGCAAGATGAATGAAACTATGTTTTATCCCGATGTTATTATTAACAATGCCGGCGTTATACATCCATTTGACAGTATTTTAAATTTAAGCGAGCAGGAAATCGACAGCGTAATAAATACAAATTACAAGAGTATAATTTACTGCGTGAGGAATTTAACCTGTCTGCTTGAAAAAAGCCAAAGCCCCGCAATTATAAATATTCTTTCGGCTGCGGCTGCACTGCCCGTGCTTGGCACAAGCATTTACAGCTCTTCCAAAAGGGCGGCGCTCAGCCTTACGGAATCTTTATGGCAGGAGTTTGCCCCCAAAGGCATATATGTTGCCGCTGTAATTTCAGGCCCTGTAAAGACGGGGCTTTATCAGGCGAAAAGCGGGGAGGACAGGCAAAAGATTAAAGAGGGCATAATTTCAAAAGTGGGTGTAAGCGCAAAGACGGAAGCCGCAAGGATAATAAGGGGTATAGCAAAAAGAAAAAAGCGAATAGTAAGCGGTATTACAGCTAAGGCAATGTCCGCAGCTTACAAAGCAGCGCCCGAAACATCGGTAACGCTAAGCGGCTTTATTATGCGCCTGCTGCCGCTTAAAACCTTTAAAGCAATATTTAAAAAAAGAAATAATAAGTAGCTGCTTTATATATTGACATATTAATTATAATAATATAAAATTTTATTAGAAAATTATTGCAGGATAGTTTATGAAATTAAAAGAAAGTAACGAGCTTAAACAGAGCGGACTGAAAAACACAAAGCACAGGAACGATGTTTTTGAGCTGATAAAAAAGAGCGAGCAGCCTGTATCGGCAGAATATATTTTTTCCGAGCTTAATAAAAACAACTGTCCGATAAACCTTTCAACAGTTTACAGAATACTTGATACGCTTTGTCTGAGCGACCTTGTAACAAAAATAAACATAGACACCGAAAACAAAAATCTTTACGAATATAACTGCATGGCGCACAGGCATTATATGGTATGCCTTGGCTGCGATAAGATTTTAACGGTAAAAAACTGTCCCCTTCAGGATTATGAAAAACAGCTTATTGACGAAACAGATTTTGTAATTACCGGTCATAAACTTGTAATGTACGGCTATTGTCCGCAGTGCAAACAGCAGCAAAACAATTAAAGTCTGTTTCGGTTATTGATTTTTATAGTATTTTATCTTGTTTGCGTTAAAATAAACGCCGACAGAAATTATATACATTACGGCAATTAATATGATTATATCTCCCGTAATTGTATAGAGCGTTTTTGTACTTCTGAAATATATATTAGATATAACAACCTCTTCGCTATTCATTTCACTTTGCTCAATTATTCTGCCGTTGGGCGCAATAATACAGGAAATCCCTGTGTTTGCCGCCCTCACTATGTATCTTCCGTTTTCTGCCGCACGAAGCACGGAATGTGAAGTATGCTGTCGGGGGTTTTGAGAGGTTCTGAAATAGCTGTCATTTGTTCCCATTACAATAAGCTGAGAGCCTGCCCTTGTATCCTCATAGGAAAAGCGGGGGAAAATTGAGTCAAAGCATATAAGCCCGCTTATCTTGCCGTATTCGGTATCAAGAAGCACAGTATCTGAGCCTTGAGTCAAATCGTCATCAAGCATTCTGAAATCTGCGACAAAGGGCAGTATATTGTACAAAAAATCCCTGTAAGGCACATATTCTCCGAAGGGCACCAGATGGCGCTTTTTGTATGCGTTATTAATTCCGCTTTCGCCCTGAGGCGTATATATTACAAGGCTGCTGTAAATCTTGTCGTCCTCGGGCAGAAAACCGCCGACAATAAGATAGACATTATGATTTTTTGCAAATTCCTTATAAGCGTTATTATAATATTCGTTGTCAATAATCTGTATAGGTACGGCGGATTCAGGCCATACGATAATTTTTGCGCCGTCTTGTGCAGCCTCTCCGCTTAGCTTGATAAAAACGTCAAATGCGTTATTGCCTTCGTTTTCCCATTTTTCATCTGAGGGGAGATTGCCTTGAATAGCCGCAACCTTTATCATTTCGTCGGGTGTATTGTCAAGCACGGCAACCCTTATTATTCCGAAAAGTGTATTGCATACGAGTATTGCAGCCGCCGCCAATGAGGCGTACTGCCATATCCTTTTTTTGTTTCTGTTTATTACCGCAAAAGCGCCCAGACCGTTTACCAATACTATTAAAAAGCTGATAAATAAAGAGCCGAAAAGCGAGCTGCTTTGTATAAAGGGCAAAAACATATACTGCCCCGCCGCAAGCCTGCCCCAAGGCATACCCCAAGTGCCAAGCTCTACTACGGATTCGATTATAACCCATATAAAAGCGGCTGATAAAACCTTATGTAAGCCCTTTGACTTTGAGAAAAAGAAAACAATGCCCATAAGAGAATATTCCAAGCCCTGTACAACAGATATCGCAAACCATAGCGAAATAACGATAAGTATGCTTCTGCCGTTTTCTATGCCCTGCCAGTCCAGCGGATGCAGTGAAAAAAACCAAGTATATATAATGCCGAAATAACAGAAACCAAAGGTTAAAAACATGGTAAAATAAGAGCGGAACTTCCTTTTAATAATAAAAAGCGAGTATAAAAAGGGAATTAGCGATATCCAACCGATAAAAAACAATTGGGGCACAATCATTGGCATTGCCGTTAAAATGCCGCATAAAGCGGCAATAACATATTTAATATACCTTGTATGTATAATCTTATAGTCAATATACTTCATATTTTCAACCTGTTTTTCTGATAAAAAATTTATTCATCATCTGCCTGCATTTTTAGACTGACCTCGTAAGGCACGTCGGGAAGCCGTTTTTTAAGCTCATTAACAAAAACATTCATATCTTTATTATTTATGTTGATTTTAACTATACCTTTCTCGGCGCTGTTATTAAGTTCGATATAAAGTTCTTCTTCGGTGGCGTAATAGTATATTTTTTTTATTTTATCGTAAGACAGAGGGTCTTTAAAGAAAGCTATTTTTATCAGTATTTCTTTTTCCGTAAGCTTATAGCCGGATTTTGAAATATAATACAGCACACATAGGGCGATAGCTAAATTTATTAACATTAAAAAGGCGTTGGAAAAATAATCGACAGCCAGCCTTGCCCTTAGCAGATTGATAAAGCAAAAAAAGAAAACTAACAAACACAGACAAAAAATAATAACGGAAATTACTATAATTGTTTTGCTTAATTTAATTTTAAATATATTCATTATTTTGATAATCCTTGAAAAATAAATAATCAGCAGAATAACTCTTTATTATTCTATCATATATTATTTAAATACACAATATAATTTAACTT
This sequence comes from Clostridia bacterium, assembly GCA_028700355.1. GTDB lineage: Bacteria > Bacillota > Clostridia > Christensenellales > HGM11417 > STF1-284. The sequence goes on along the minus strand of JAQVSX010000061.1, from coordinate 1,736 downwards.
TTTTTACAATTTTAGTCTACCTTATAAAAGTTGTCTTTTATTTTTATGGCTTTTAAGTATTTGACAATTCGGCATTAATTATTCTACAATGTAACTATTATACTATCGGGACGGCAGAATTTTTATGATTAATCTTATTAACCAAAAAACATTTTTTTTAGAAGGAAATCTCGTTGATGGCGGCGCAGAAGAGCTTTCTCAAAAGGGCTTTTCGCAACAGGAAATTGAAAACGCCCGCAAGGGTTCTATCTCATACAATATTATAGACAGGCATAACAGCGGCGGAGAGCATAGTTGCAAATTAAGGTTTGACTCGCTTGCATCTCACGATATTACGTACGTCGGCGTTATACAGACGGCAAAGGCAAGCGGGTTGAAAAAATTTCCCGTTCCGTACGTTTTAACAAACTGCCATAATAGTTTATGCGCAGTGGGCGGAACAATCAATGAGGACGACCATTTTTTCGGGCTTAGCGCCGCAAAAAAATACGGCGGCATATATGTTCCCCCTCATATAGCGGTTATACACCAATATGTAAGGGAATGTATGACGGCTTGCGGCAATATGATACTCGGCTCTGACAGCCATACAAGATACGGCAGTCTGGGTACAATGGGCATAGGCGAGGGCGGCCCCGAAATAGTAAAGCAGCTTTTAGAAAAGACTTATGATGTGAATATGCCCGATATTGTTGCCGTTTATTTAAAGGGCAATCTGAGAAGGGGAGTAGGCCCTCAGGATGTTGCGCTTGCAATAATATCACAAACATTTAAAAACGGTTTTGTTAAAAACAGCGTTATGGAATTTATCGGTGAGGGCGTAAACGACCTTTCGGTAGAATTCCGCTGCGGAATTGATGTAATGACGACGGAAACCGCCTGTCTTTCTTCTATATGGATTACAGATGACAAGGTTAAAAAATTCTATAAGGATACGGCAAGGGAAGAATATTTTGAGCGCCTAAGCCCTAAAAGGCTTGCAAGCTATGACAGGGCTATTATAGTAGATTTAGATAAAATAGAACCTATGGCTGCAATGCCGTTTCATCCGTCAAATGTTTATAAGCTGTCTGAAATATTGTCAAATCCGCATGATGTACTCAGCGAAGTGGAGAAAAATGCAAGGCAAAACGACAATATTGATTTTAATTTAACCCATAAGGTAAAGGACGGAAAAATTTATGTAGAGCAGGCTGTAATTGCAGGTTGTGCGGGCGGAATGTACGAAAACATTATGGAAGCCGCAAATATTCTTGACGGTAAAAACATAGGCAGCGGCAATTTTTCTCTTAATGTTTATCCCGCAAGTCAGCCTATTTACCTTGAAACTATTAAAAACGGCGGTGCGGCAAGGCTTATGTCTGCGGGAGCGATATTAAAAACGGCTTTCTGCGGTCCCTGCTTCGGTGCAGGCGATGTTCCCGCTAACAATACTTTAAGCATACGCCATACGACAAGGAATTTCCCCAACAGAGAGGGCAGCAAACCTTCCGATAAACAGATAGCGTCGGTTATGCTTATGGACAGCCGCTCAATTGCGGCTACGGCGGCAAACGGCGGAGTTTTGACATCGGCAATGGATATTGAATACAGCACTAAGCTGCCGAAGTTCCATTTTGACGGCGAAATATACAAAAAAAGGGTGTACAACGGTTACAGCAGTCCCATTGTTCAAGAGTTAAGGTTAGGGCCTAATATTGCCGACTGGCCGCAAATGGCAGAGCTTAAAGACAATG
>JAQVSX010000060.1 GCA_028700355.1 Clostridia bacterium | reverse complement strand
AAGCAGTGTGCTAAAAAAGCTATATAAATATATTGTTTCGGCAGAAAACGCAATCCAGATAAGGGGCAGCAGTGCGGCATTAAGCAGCACGGGGGGCAGACCTGCAATAAGGGGCTTTTTGATTTTTCTTGTCAGTAGTGCAGCGGTAAGCGTTATTAAAGAGCCGAAAATAATGTCATAAATTCCGTATCCGCCAAATATATTAGCTATCATACAGCCAATAGCTAAGCCGGGGACGGCTTCAGCAAAAAGAAGGGGCAGCATTGTAAGCGCTTCGGCAGGTCTTATCTGCAAAAAACTTTGAGAGCTTATCGCACCTAAGGGGATAGTTAGCGCCGAGTATAATGCCGCAATCAAAGCGGCTCTTGTAAGCTGGGGAAGAGAAAATTTTTTCAAGATATCAGCCTCCGGTATTTTTATGCAGGGTTACCCGAATGAACCTGCTTTTCCTGTATATATTAACATAGATAATATTAATATGCCAAATAATTTTGATAAATATAGATAAATTTGATATAATTTATATATAGGTAAAATTGTTGTTAAAATTTAAGGAGGTAAAACTTATGCAATATAACGAGCAGCTTCAATATCTGCTAAACAATTTACAGGGCAAAGGCGTTTTTTTAACCGCCGGTATGAAACCTAACACAATGACAGCAAGCTGGGGCTTTGGCGGTGTAATGTGGGATAAACCTATAATAGTTGCGCCCGTCCGCCCGACAAGGTTTACGCACGGTTTAATAGAGCAAACAAAGGAATTTTCTATTTCTGTACCTTTAAGCGACAATATGAATAAACTTTTGGGTTATTTCGGCTCTGTAAGCGGCAGGGATGTTGACAAATACAAAGAAAAAAAGATTATCCCCGTAAGGTGTAAAAGTTTAGATACTTTTGTTATGCCAAACTGTTTATGTTTTGAATGCAAGCTTATTTATACAAACAATATTATTAAAGAAAGGCTTGACGAAGGCATAAAAAACGGCTTTTACGGCGATAACGCTTTTCATACAATGTTTTACGGAGAAATTATTTACGTTTACAACAGTTAAAAATTTGTAAAAAATTACCGCCCGCTTACCTGCGGGCGGTAAAAATTCCATTGACAATATGATTAAAATTTAGTAAAACATATTAGCTTTTGCTTTATAAAAATTTATGTTTCCGTAGCTCAGCAGGATAGAGCGAGCGCCTCCTAAGCGCTAGGCCGTGGGTTCGACTCCCTCCGGGAACGCCAAAAAAACATCAAAAAACCGCTTAAATCAACGATATTTAGCGGTTTTTTATTTCGTCTGTCTTTGTTATTAAATTTGTCACCCAATTTGTCACCCTAAAAAGCATTCCTTTTGACATAATATTTTGAAAGATGCACTTATTTTGCAATATATCTTATCTAATGAATTGCGTTTTGACTGACATTATCTCGCTCATAAATGTTGTATTGCTTATCAATAAGTTTGGGTATCTGTAAGGGAAAAAACCGCTATTACACGTTTTTTAATAGCTTTTTGAATTTTTACAAGTGGCCAGCTGTTTAGGGCAAAAACTGTAGAGATGTGACCGCCAATTCCTTTACTCTTTGCACTCTATATATAATAAATCTTTACTTTGTTAAAGATATATTGTATAATGGTTATGATAATCGGAGGTAGTATTTATGTCTATATCATACAATGGTTTGTTTTCATTACTTCAAAAGAAAGGTTTAACAAAAACAGCCTTAACAGATATGCTTGGTATTTCTTCCCGCACTATGTCAAAGCTTTCCAAAAATGAATATGTTTCACTTAAGGTTATTGATGATATTTGTGCAAAGCTCGGTTGCCAGCCAAGTGATATTATGAGCTTTGTAAGAGATAACTCGGTAAGCCGTATATTACAAGTCTTAAGAGAAGAAAAGCAAATGCAGCTAAAAGGTGGGCTGTACCATTCCACACAGATTAAAATGACATATAACTCTAATCATCTGGAGGGCAGCCAACTTTCGGAAGACCAAACCCGTTACATTTTCGATACTAACACAATCGGCTTTACTGACAATCCTGCTGTCAATGTCGATGACATAATAGAGACCAAAAACCATTTTCGATGCATTGATTATGTTATCGATAATACTGACGGTATTATTACCGAACCATTTATTAAGAAACTGCATGAATTACTTAAATCTGGTACATCTGACAGTCAAAAGGAATGGTTTGCTATAGGTGATTATAAGCACAAGCCCAATGTTGTAGGTGACAGTAAAACCGTCTCTCCCTTAAATGTGCATAATGAAATTGTAAAACTGCTTGACGAATACAATCGTTTAGAAACAGTTACAATAGCCGATATTATTGCCTTTCACTACCGCTTTGAAAGCATTCATCCTTTCCAAGACGGAAACGGCAGAGTAGGACGCCTTATAGCATTTAAGGAATGTTTGCGTTTTAATATCACCCCTTTTATAATTGACGAGGAACTTAAAATGTTTTACTATCGCGGCTTAAAAGAATGGGAAAACGAACCAGGATACTTACTTGACACCTGTAAAGCCGGACAAGACAAGTATCAGGCTATCGTAAATTACTTTATAGAAAGCTAATTTGTCATAGTATATATAAGTCAATTGTATTTTACCTTCTACCTTCCTTTGCCGACTTATACTAACAACGATAATAGCTTTAATAAATGAAGCAGATTTTTATAAAAGGATTTGTTTGGTTATAATATTTCTTATAAAATGATTTATTGAGTGCCAAAAAATTAATTGTCGTTTATTTTGTTAAATTTCGGCATCTTTTCGGCATTTTATCCGCCTTATATCCTGTAATAACGCTGCTATCAGCTTCGGCTAACAGCAATTTTCTGTTCAAAAATCTATCCGAAATTTATCGAAGGGGCTATTGCGACTTTGCCATATTATGTATTTTGAAACATATTGTCCAGAACTTCTGATGCGTGCTGGTCTCCGCTCTTTATGAAATGCGAGTATATATCAGAGGTAGTTGACGGTCTTGCGTGCCCCGCTCTACCTGCTACTGTTACAAGCGGTATCCCTGCCAAAATCTGCATAGTAATGTTTGTATGTCTCAAGCTGTGTACGGTTTTATGTTCCATTCCTGCTGATTTTAACACTTTGTCCAGCCAGTCATTTATCTTTTGCGGATAAATCCTTCCTCCGTTTTCCATAGTAAACAGTCTGTTTGTGTTTATCCATCTGTCGCCCAGCTTAGCCTTATTGTTTTCATACCATTTATAATATTCTTCTAATTGATTTATAACACTTTTCGGTATACTCATAGTCCTTATTGAGCTTTCGGTTTTGGGCTGCTTTAATATTACTCCGTAACCTTTTACAACAGTTAATGCCCTTTGAACAGTAATTGTATTGTTTTCAAAGTCAATATCATTCCATTCAAGACCGCACAACTCTCCTCTTCTTAGCCCTGTCATTAACAGTAGCAGCAATGCGGTTTTTGCTCTTATATCGGGATAATTTATCAAAGCATTATAGAATTTTTTTGTGTCTTTATCATCCATACAATCTATTGTTTGTTGCGGTCTTTTAGGAAAGGTTATATAATCTGCGGTAGCATAATTATCAGTTATAAGTCTTTGCCTTTTTGCAAATGACAGTACCGCCCTTACAGTCCTTTTTATCTTATGTATTGTCTCATAAGCATATCTTTGCTTTGTTTTGGTTATATCAAATATTTTGTTTACATCTACCCCGAGTATATTCGCCATTTTGTTAGCATATTCAAGACTTATAGTACTTCCCTTTATCGACAGCGATAAAGTGCTGCTGTTTAAACCATACTCATACCTTAATTTCATATAACCTTTTTTCTTATTGACCATTACTCTTTTTAAATTGGCATTTGCACTGACCTTTGTAACTGTCTTTTCAAGTTTATCTAACTTATCATAACAGTTCTGTATTATTCCGGGAGTAATATCCTTTAATTTATAACCGCCTATATAACTATAGACGGTTTTCAGGCTGTCACGGCAGTTCACGTAGTAGCTCGCAGAATGTTTTTGTTTTGTCTTTTCAAGCCATCTGTCGGCAAATTCTTTAAAAGTAATATTAATGTTGTCTATTTCCCGACTGTTGCATGTTATCATTTTTCTTACATCTTCTTCATATTTGCTTGCAAATATTATGGCTTTCCTTTCTGCCTGTTTTTGTGTTAATCCCTGCTCAGGCTTCCATGTTGTAGCCTTAACAATAATATCGCCGCTTCCCGCATCTTTAACCTTAACTTGTATTAAGTACGAAACGCCTTTTTTACCTTCTCGTTTCCTTATTGTAGCCATATTCAACCTCCTTATTATTCTAATACAATAAAGCCCTAAAAACCTCAAACAGTCAAGCAAAAAGCGGCTAACCGCCTGATAATTTTGAGATTAAATCGTCAAAATCAAGTAATATTTTATTACCCGACGAAAAACATTTTATCTTATTGTTTTTGCATAACTGTCTTATAAAATGTTCTGTTATTGCCGTTTCGCAATCTTCCTTTTTAATAAGCTGCAGCGCCTCTTTAATTGTTCTTATTCTTTTTAACGCCATTATCGTTACCATTCCCTTTTTTGTTTTTCATCTGTTTAAATATTTGATTTGCGCCCGTTGCCGTAAGCCCGCTGGCTCCGCCTGTGATTATTGCCTGCCATATGTTTTCTGCCGTTAAAACAGAAGGAAAGGCGTAATACGCAAATATACCTATAACCACACCTATCACGGCCGCTATTATTGGTATCAACCTCATATATTTTTCTTCGCCGCAAGTTAGCTGTTTATACAGGTTTATACACCCGTACACAATGCTTACTATTATGGGAACGCTAAGTGCTCTAATTGTTTCTTCCATAAAAATCTTTCCTCCTATTTGTGAGCGTTCTGCTCTAATAAATATTCATAAAGTTCATCATTTACTTCTGCATATCCATCCATTGCCTCTTTCATTTCACCATTATTATGGCCTTTCTGTATTGCAATAGCATTCGCATATGTTAGCTTGCCAATAGAATTGATACTTTTCAAAATGAGTATGTTCTCTAGCGCGGTAAGTTTATCCCTTTTATCTATTTTCTTAAAGTGCCTTTGTAAAAAAAATAGCACCGTGCCGGAGACGATGCTTGCAAAAACGCTTATTACAATTGTTAATATTTCCAAAATTACCTCCTGTTATAAATTATATGTTCCGTTCCACCATATTTTGAAATTTTCCGCTCCGCTTGCGGCAAATGCATCGTTTTTAGCTACAACGCATAAAAATGCAGAATTGATATACCCCGCAGGCATTTTTGTCCTGCTTCTATACTCAGTTGTTTGCAATGCACCTACACTTGTATGAGCATAAC
>JAQVSX010000059.1 GCA_028700355.1 Clostridia bacterium | reverse complement strand
TAATGCAGGGGGCGGAGGAGTATCTAATGCGACCGGAGGCGGTTTGTTATTCGGAATAATCGTATTTCCGTTTATATATTTATTTGATGTTATAGGCAGCTATATCATTTTTTCACTTGTATTTGCCATAGCGGTATTAATACTTTTCGGTAAAAAAATCCGTGGCGGCGCTATGTACGGCAAGGTTAAGGAATATCCCTCCGATTACTTTAATAATGCGCAGTATGTTAATACACCCGTTCAAAGCGCTGCTATGCAAAGTCAGCCCGAAATAAAACAAAATGTATATGCAGACAGTCCGCAATATAAAGAAGAGTACGATGTTGATGAGAGGCAGGAGCAAAAAAGCAAAAAAGACAAGGTCGTTAATGTTTCTAAAAAGCTTTTTGTAGGTTATATTGACGATTATGTCAATCCCAAAATAAAAAAGAACAAAATTAAAAGCAAAAGCTATGACATACTTTATTCAAATAAACCTGAAACAGATTATTCTCAAGATATAACCGTAAGCGAAAATAACAAATTGGGCGGCGCTTCATACAGCAAATCTTTCGGGGACGATTTGGAAAGTAAGAAAAAATATATTTTAACGCCCATAGACGATATACTGCGCCCTTATGAAGATTACGGCTATACAGACCGTAAAAAAGGTAAGCCTTTGACGGAAAAACCGCCCCGTGTAAACCATACAGACAGTATGATAGGCAAGGAAAAAATAAATCCCTATCAGAAATACGCAAACGACGATTTGCCAAGTCAAAAGCAAAGCGGTTATAAACCGCCTGTCAGTCAAAGCGGTCAAAGCACACAAAAGAGTTATCTCGATAATTTAACAAACCTTATGGACAAATACAACCGTGCCGCAAACGATAAACCTTCTTTTTACAGTACCTATGAAAATAAGGACGGTAAGGATTTTACCGAAAAATATAATGAACCTGAAAAAATTACAGATGAAAAATTAACCGAATCTGAAGATAAATATAAGGCAGATTATGACAGTCAAAATATAACGCCGCAGGAAAGCGTTATAAACATTAACAAATACGATGCGGCGGAAAAGCAAAAGCGGAAGGAAAGCCTTTTAAAATATCAGACAAAAATAGGAATGGACGAGCAGAAAAAACCCGTAATAAAAAGCCCGTATATAGCACCGCCCGTTACTCTTATGAACGATATAATTTATGACCCTAACGAAAGCGCAGAAAATTATGAAGAAAAAGTAAGAGTGCTTGAAAACACTTTAAGCGACTTTAAAGTACCTGCGAAGGTTGTTTCGGTAACGCCCGGTCCCACGGTAACAAGGTACGAGCTTCAAATGCCCGCAGGCATACCGGTAAGCAGACTTACAAGCAGGGCAAACGATATAGCAATGTGCCTCGCTTCAAACGGCGATATCAGAATAGAAGCGCCCATACCGGGTAAAAGCCTTTTAGGCATAGAATTGCCCAACAAAAAAAGGCAAAAGGTAGGGCTTAAAGATGTTATAGATTCGCCTGAATTTATGAGCAAAAAATCTTTCTTTACATTTGCGCTGGGTAAGGAAATAACAGGTAAAAATGTTATTCTTGATTTTACCAAAATGCCACATTTGCTTGTAGCCGGCTCTACAGGTTCGGGAAAGAGCGTATGCCTTAACACTTTGATAATCAGCTTACTTTATAAGGCAAGCCCCGACGATGTGCGCCTTATACTTATTGACCCCAAGCGTGTTGAGTTTAATATTTATAACGGATTGCCGCATTTGATGCTTAAAGATGTAATTATAGATGCCGATAAAGCCATATCGGCTTTTAACTGGGTAATAGGCGAAATGGACAGACGTTTTGAGCTGTTTAACCAAACGGTATCTAAGGATATAATATCTTATAACGAAAAAATGAAGCAGTCGGACGGGCAGAAGTTGCCGAGAATATTTGTTGTTGTGGACGAGCTTGCCGAACTTATGATGATAAACAAAAGGGAGCTTGAAGACAAAATCAAAAAGATTTCTCAGCTATCACGTGCGGCTGGCATACATTTAATACTTGCGACGCAAAGGCCGTCCGTTGACATTATCACCGGTGTAATTAAGGCAAATTTATCGAGCAGAGTAACATTTAAGCTTATGACTCAGGCAGATTCCCGTACTGTGCTTGACTGCTCAGGCGCAGAAAAACTGCTGGGAGAGGGCGATATGATTTTTTTATCAAACAATATGCCTAAACCGATACGCCTGCAAGGCCCGTTTATTTCTATGTCTGAAGTAGAATCTATTGTAAAATTTGTTAAGGAAAATAACGAGGCGTATTTCGATGACGAAATAGAACAGACTATATACAACCCCATAGACGAAACACTTGAAGAGGAAGGCGAAAACGGTGAAGAAATCGATAAATATTTTTACGAGGCGTTAAAGCTTGCTATTGATTCCGGTCAGATATCAATTTCTATGGTGCAAAGGCGCTTTGCCGTAGGGTATTCAAGGGCGGGCAAAATAATTGACGAAATGGAACAAAGAAAGTTTATATCGCCATTCGAGGGTAGCAAGCCCCGTCAGGTGCTTATTACAAGGGAAGAATTTGAAAGAAAATTTGGTTCTGAATTATAACAAATAGGTTTTACCTAAATATCTTTAATAATATAATAATTTACGGCTATAACGGAGGGATAATGAATCTGCCTAATAAAATTTCATTGACAAGAATATTGATTGTACCTTTTATGATTTTTGCATTTTATACCGATGAGTTGTTTGTAGATTTTTACTATGGCGGCTTACTCGCTGCGGTTATATTTCTAATTGCGGCGCTCACAGATTTTGCAGACGGCTATATTGCACGAAAAAACAATATAGTTACTACTATGGGAAAATTTCTTGACCCAATAGCAGATAAAATAATTGTTGTATGTGCTCTTTTTTTGATTGTGGAAGGCGGACTTGTTATTATGCCTGTCGGCGCAATATTTTCTGTATTAATTGTATCAAGAGAGCTGATTATAGGCGGTTTTCGCCAGATAGCCGCAGCTAATAATATAGTTATATCCGCTGATTTAAGCGGCAAAATTAAAGCTGTCTTTCAAGATATTGCTATGGTAATGTTTTTGGTGTTAAAAACATTAAAAAAATTGCTAAGTGATGTAGGTGTATTGCTCGATATATTTACTGTTACCGCTTATGTTGTTTTTTCTGTTGCCGTTATACTTACCGTATATTCGGGCATTTCTTACATAATAAAAAATAAATCGGTATTGCGGCAATGAAGATTTTATTTGCGGTATCAACCGCAGAGGCGGCTTGCTGTGAGGGCTTGATAGATTATTTGTTTATAATAGCAGAAAGCTTTAAAAGAAAGGGTATAGCAGCTGAAATAATGCCGCTCGGCTTTGATAACTTAACAGATACTGCAGTTATAACCTTTGGCGAGTCTAAGCTGAAAAATCAGTTTGCAAATATACCCCTTGGTAGCGATTTATGCGAGGTTTCGCATAGTTTATTTGAGAGTATATGCCCACTGTTTTTTGAAGGGGGAACGGTTGTAACTGCAAAGCTGTTCGGCAAAGCAGATATTGATTACAATATTGATGCCATAGAAAATAATTTTAGCGGCGTAAAAATATTTCATTACAGCAGAGGGCTTATAACGACAATAAAAATACTTTGCAAAGAGCAATTCAGCAGCGCTGTAACAGAAGTATTTTCTCTTTATAACAAAAATATTTACGCAGACGAAGATGTCGATTTGAGCAAAAGGCTTTTGCAGCTGCTCAGCGTTCGGGGCAAAATGCTTTCAGTCGCCGAATCGCTTACAGGCGGGCTTGTATGCTCTTATATTGTAGATAATGCCGGCGCAAGCGAAAATTTTTACGAGGGAATTGTCTGTTACAGTAATAAATCTAAGGTTAACAGAGTAAATGTAGAAGGGCAGACTATTAAAAATTACGGCGCTGTAAGCTATCAGACGGCTTACGAAATGGCAGCAGGTCTGCTTGCCGTCGGCGATTGTGATATTTCTATAGCTACAACGGGAATTGCAGGACCTGACGGAGCGACGCTTTCCAAGCCTTTGGGGCTGACATATATAGCGATAGGCACGCCGCAAAAGGTGCATATTTTTAAACATATTTTTACGGGAAATAGGGCGCAGGTTAAGCGTACAACGGCACAGGCGGCTATTTTTTACGCAATAAAGGTACTTAAAGATAACAGTATAGATTATCAGGAAATTACAATAACTTAAAGCGGAGGATTTTATGGATAACAAAATTTATGAAGATAAACAAAAGGCGCTGAGCCAAACAATATTACAGATTGAAAAGCAGTTTGGCAAAGGCTCTATTATGAAACTGGGCGATTCAGCGACGAGCAATATTGATGTTACGCCCACTGGCTGCCTTACACTTGACATAGCGCTTGGCATAGGCGGCATACCCCGTGGCAGAGTAGTGGAAATATACGGCCCTGAGTCTTCGGGTAAAACCACTATTGCGCTGCACATTGTGGCAGAAATGCAAAAAACGGGCGGTACCGCCGCTTTTATCGATGCAGAACATGCGCTTGACCCGCAATATGCCGCAAAGGTAGGTGTTAAGCTTGACAACCTTTACATATCTCAGCCTGACAACGGCGAACAGGCGCTTGATATTACTGAGGCTCTTGTGCGCAGCGGGGCGGTTGACCTTATAGTTATTGACTCTGTTGCCGCACTGACTCCGAGAGCGGAAATAGAGGGCGATATGGGGGATTCCCATATGGGTTTGCAGGCAAGGCTTATGTCTCAGGCGCTGCGCAAGCTTACCGCCATTATGAGTAAATCTAAAACCTGCGTAATATTTATTAATCAGCTAAGGGATAAAGTCGGCGTTATGTTTGGCAGTCCCGAAACCACAACGGGCGGCAAAGCGCTTAAATTTTATTCAAGCATTAGGCTTGATGTTAGAAGGTTGGAGCAGCTTAAAAACGGCGTAGACATTATAGGCAATAAGACAAGGGTTAAGGTAGTTAAAAACAAGCTTGCGCCTCCGTTTAAGACTGCCGAATTTGACATAATGTACGGAGAGGGCATATCGAGAGAAGGTTGCGTACTCGACCTTGCGACAGAATACGAAATTGTTGAAAAAAGCGGCTCGTGGTTTTCTTATAACGGTGAAAAAATCGGGCAGGGCAAAGAAAACGTTAAAAACTACTTAAAGCTAAACGCCGAAATTTGCAACGAAATCGAAACAAAGATAAGGGAAAAAACCAAGTTATAAAATATATAAGCCCCGCCGTAACGGCGGGGCTGTTTTAAAGTAATCGTTTTGAGATAATTTTTCGTTTTAGTACAATATTAAAACCCCCATAAATGCGGAGGCTTAAAACTTAATATATGTTTTATA
>JAQVSX010000058.1 GCA_028700355.1 Clostridia bacterium | reverse complement strand
ATGCGATAGTCATGTATATACGAAGTAGGTTGTCTGCAACAAGGGCATAAATGCAGTTTAGGCACTGTTTCAATGTTAATACATAAATAATTTTCTGTTTCTTCAACAGAATTTACAAAAACATCTTTTAATCCAAGTAATTTTGTGATACAATTATTTTCTGAGAGCATAATCTTTCTCCTTAGTTATTTGTTGTCAAACTAATTTTACTAAGTTTAAAGAATTTATGCTCTCATTTTTATGCCCTAAATTAAAAAATATTGAGATGCTTTTTCTTTACACCCCAACATTTATTATAGAACCCAAAAATACATAGTATATTGTTTTGCATAGTACTATGTATTTTTATATTTAATCGCAATATATCGATATATTTTTAGTTATATTTTTATGTCTTCCTGAGATTCGTCAAGCAAATGCTTGTATTTAATTAATATCGGGATAATATATTCTTCTAAAAGTTCTTCCACTTGCGCTGCAGCCCTGCCGGTAAAGCTTTTAGCCGACATAATTTCATCCATAGTGTTATGCACGGCGCTGAAAGCTGCGTTTCCCTTTATCAGCTGTATTAAATTGTTTTCCAAACCCTTATCTTTTATATTTTGAGCGGCTTGCATAGATAATTTTCTTATCTCTTCGTGTAATAATTGCCTGTCGCCCCCTGCCTTAACACATTCCATAAGTATAGTTTCGGTTGCCATAAAGGGTAATTCTTGTTGTAAATATTTATTGATAATATTGGGATAAACAACTAAATTGGCTGTAACATTATTATAGAGTTTCAACACAGCATCGCAAGCCAAAAATGCCTCTGCCAGTACAATCCTTCTGTTTGCGGAATCGTCAAGAGTCCTTTCCAGCCACTGCGACGACGCAGTAATCGAACAATTTATCGGCAATGATATAATATATCTGCTTAATGCGCCGATTCTTTCACATCTCATAGGATTTCTTTTGTATGCCATAGCAGATGAGCCTATTTGGTTTTTTTCAAACGGCTCCTCTAACTCTTTACGGCTTTGAAGCAGCCTGATATCGTTGCTAAATTTATATGCGCTTTGAGCAATCTGAGAGAGAAGCGCTAAAACGGAATAATCAAATTTTCTTGAATAAGTCTGACCGGTAACAGCAAAAGACTTTTTAAAGCCCAATTTATTTAATACCTTTTTTTCAAGCTCTTTAACTTTTTGACTGTCGTTGTCAAATAGCTGCATAAAACTTGCCTGTGTTCCCGTTGTGCCTTTTAAACCGCGCAGTTTATAATCATTAATTAAATTTTGGATATTTTCAAAATCATTGAATAAATCATAAAGCCATAAAGCCGCTCTTTTTCCTACGGTGGTAGGCTGAGCGGGCTGAAAATGAGTAAACGCAAGAGTAGCCAAATCTTTATTATCAGTTGCAAATTTTTTTAAATTACTAATTACTTTTATAAGCCGCTTTTGAATTAAATTTAAAGCGGAATACATCATCATTAATTCTGAATTGTCAGTAACATAACAGCTAGTTGCTCCCAAATGAATAATTGGAGCTGCCTGCTTGCATTGCTTGCCGTAAGCATATACATGAGACATAACATCGTGCCGCACTTCCCTTTCTCTTGCCTCGGCAATGTCGTAATTTATATCGTTTTGATATTTTTTAAGTTCATCTATTTGCTTATCTGTTATATTAAGCCCCATTTCCTTTTGAGACTCTGCAAGCGTTACCCAAAGCTTTCTCCATAGCTTAAATTTATTTTCCTCAGAAAAAATATAAGACATTTCATTGCTTGAGTATCTTGAAATAAGCGGATTCTGATAAATTGTTTTATTCATAACAAACTTCCTTTGTAATTAGGTACAATGATTTATTTAATCCTTTCCATATATTCGCCTGAACGGGTATCAACTCTGATTGATTCTCCCTTTTCAATAAACATGGGTACCGTTACAACAAAGCCCGTTTCCAATGTGGCAAGTTTAGTGGCATTGGTTGCCGTATCTCCTCTTACCGCAGGTTCACATTCTATAATTTTTAATTCTACAAAATTTTCCGGCTCAACAGAAAACGGATTTCCCTTGAAAAATTTAATTGTAACGACATCATTTTCCTTAATATAAGGCAAAGCTTCCTCTATCTGAGATTTATTTAACGGCAGCTGCTCATATGTTTCATTGTCCATAAAATAATACAAACCGTCTTCATTATAAAGATATTGCATTTTCTTTGTCTCTAAATTAGCTTTGGGCATTTTGTCGGAAGGATTAAAAGTACGCTCTAAAACTGCGCCTGTAATAACGTTTTTAATTTTTGTGCGTACAAAAGCCGCTCCTTTACCCGGCTTAACGTGCTGAAAATCTACTACAACAAATGCAGTTCCGTCAATTTCAATTGTCAAACCCTTTCTAAAATCTCCTGCTGATACCATAAATTCCTCCGTAATAAATTACTATGCAGTGCATAGTACTATATAAGTATTAGTTTTTTATCGGCATTTGTAAGATTTTTAATGCCGTTTTCTTTAATTATTATTAAATCCTCTATTCTTACACCGAAAGATTTTTCTATATATATACCCGGTTCGATTGTTACAACAGTATTTTTTTCAAGTATTTCGTCTGATAAATTGTTTATCCAAGGCCCTTCATGAATTTCCAAACCTAACCCATGCCCTAAGCCGTGCAAAAATTGTTTTTCATACCCGTTGGCAGAAATATAATTGTTGGAAATATTATATATTTCCTTACAATTTATTCCTGCTTTTAAAGCGTTTATTGCAAGCGTCTGTGCTTTTAAAACAGTCTCGTATACTTTTACCATTTCCGCCGACGGCTTGCCCAGCGATATGGTACGTGTCATATCGCTGCAATATCCGTTATATTTTGCGCCGAAGTCCATTACAATAAAGTCGCCGTTTTCAATTTTTCTTTTTGATAATGATGCATGCGGCAAAGAAGAGTTGCTGCCCGATGCAATTATTGTATCAAATGCAATACCGTCTGCACCATTAATTTTAAGCTGATATTCAAGCTCTGCGCATATATCTTTTTCGGTCATGCCACCCTTTATAATTGTTAATATTTTAGCAAATGCCTTATCTGTAACCTTTTGTGCGGCTTCAATTTGAGCTAATTCATATTCGTCTTTAATAATGCGCAGTTTGTCTATCTGCTTTCCGACCGCAATAAATTTTTTGTTTATCAGTCCGCTTAAATCGTTAAAATCGCTGCAGCTTGTTCTGTTGTCTTCATAACCGACGGTATTAATTGAAGCAGAGCTTAAAATTTCCTGTATCGCATCGTTTAATTGATTTTTATTGCCGTCTATTACCTTAATGCTCTGTCCGTTAAAAAATGCACGGGCTTCTTCGCCGTACCTTTTATCTGTAAGAAAATATGCGTTTCCTTCAGTGTATATAACATAGCCGAAAGAAGATTTGAACCCGCAAAAATAGTAACGATTTGTAGATGATGATATAAAATAAGCATCACATATTTCAAGCTGTTTTAATTTATCGATTCTAAGCATTGTTACCGCCTGCTATATCATAATATATTTTTTTCATTAAAAGAGCATCCTCTGCCTGTGTACCGTTAGATTCAGAAAGCACAACGGGAGTCATTTTGTATTCATTTAAAATCTGTGCAAGCGGTTCAAATTCAGGTCCGTAAATATTATCATCCATTGTTAAGTGTCTTATCTCCCCTGCGTTTCCGTATTGTATTTTAGAAAAATGTATGTGTATGTTTTTTGCTTTTTCTTCGCCAAGCGCTTCAAATATTTGGTCTATAATTATTTTATAATCATCAGCGGATTTTAGCAAGCCTTTTTCACGAGAATTTATATGTCCGAAATCAAATGTCGGAATAAAAATATTATCCATTTTGCATATTGTCAATATTTCTTCTACCGTTCCTATTTGTCTTATTTTACCCATAGTTTCCGGACATAAAACCATATCGCCGTATCCTGATTCATAAACAACAAAAAGCATTTTTTCTATATTTTTAAGCGTTGTTTCAAATGCTTTTTCTCTCAGCTCTTTACCTTCGGTAGCCGTATGAAAAACGCATCTTTTGCCCCCCATTGCTTTTAATCTTTTAAGGCTCGATAATATATAGCCGATAGAATTGCTTATTTTTTCTTCATCTGTATTAGCAAAATTAATGTAATAGGGCGCATGCACAGAAACTTCTATATTGTATTTAGAAAATTCCTCGCCAAAGAGCGCTGCCTTATCAACGCTCAGATTAGTTCCTCTGCCGAATGAATACTCAAAAGCATTAAGACCTAAATCATGCAAATATTTGGGCGTATCATAAGTAGAAGAATAACCCTGATTATAAAAGCTTTCTGAATTGCCTGACGGTCCGAATTTTATCATAACACCCCGCTAAAATTTATATAATTTTTACTGATAATATTTTTAGTTTTTTCTATATCTTTGGCTATCTGTGTTTTAAGTTTCTCGGAATTATCAAATTTTATTAATCCCCGCAGCCTTTGTAAAAAATTTATTTTTACTTTATTATTATATAAGTTACCGTCATAATCGATTATATAAGTCTCAATCTGATATTTGTCTAAGTCGAATGTAGGTTTGCCGCCGCAATTAGTAACGCTTTTATAAGTTTTCCCGTTTATTTCAGTCGTTGTGCTGTATACTCCTTGCATCAGCTCAATTTTTTCGGCACAAGGTTTAATATTGATAGTGGGATAAAGCAGCTTTGCTCCTAATTTTTCTCCGTGAATTACATTGCCCGTAACAAAATACGGCTCACCGAGCAATTTATTTGCGTTTTTTATATCGCCTTTTAACAAAAGCTTTCTGATAAAAGTACTTGAAACCCGTTTGCCATCATAGGTTATTTTTTGCTGAACGTCAACTTTTATATTATGTTTATCAAAAAAGCTTTTTAAAAAAGCGGTGTTTCCCTCTGCGTTTTGTCCAAAATTAAAATCATATCCGCATAGAATGTGTTTAATATTAAAGTTATTATATAATTTTTTTGCAAACTCGTTTGCGGTAATATTTTTAAATTCTTCATTAAATATAGTTTTTATAACCGCATTAATGCCCATTTTTTCTAATAGTGACAGCCGTTCGTTATATATATAAATTAATTTAATATCTCTGCCCATAATCGGATAAGGGTTATTTTCAAATGTCAAAACAGCATTTGAGCAGCCGTAAAGCTGTGAATATTCTTTCAGCCGTTCAATAATCTGTCTATGCCCTATATGCACGCTATCAAAAAAGCCGAGCGCAATAACATAATTTTTGCTGTGCTTACAATTAATATCTAATTCTGTCATGTTATATCTTTTAAGAATGTATTTACCTTTAATTTATTGTTTATAATGCTGCCGATTCCAAAAAATTCTCT
>JAQVSX010000057.1 GCA_028700355.1 Clostridia bacterium | reverse complement strand
GGAATATTGACGGCGTTGCAGGTTTGCTCGGTACTTAGCGGAAGCGGCAAAAAATTATCGCAGCTTTGTAGCGCTGAAAAATATCAGCAAGTTAATATTAACATCAATATCAAAGACAAATTTATGGTAATGAACAACGAATATTTACAAAATGTTATAGAAAAATGCAAACAGACCTTGCAAAAAAACGGCAGGGTATTGGTAAGGGCTTCGGGGACAGAACCTAAAATAAGAATAATGACGGAATGTGAAAACATAAAGACCGCAAATATGGTTGCAAACAAAATACTGCTTGCGATAAAAAAAATAACCGAAAGTAAAGTTTAATTACTTTCGGTTGTGATTGTATCAGGAAAATACCTGTATTAATCCTGATGTTTTTGTCCTTTTGCGTAATTGTTGTACTCGCTGAGTGTATAAATTAAATTACCGTGCTTAAACTCTATCAACAGATTAATATTAATATTATCTTCCAATATTCCTTTATTTAAATAATCGTAATAATAACTTTGGGCAATATACATTAATGTATCGCTGCCCTTATTTTTTCCGCTTATAGAAGCGGCAAGCGCATAGCACTCATATTTTTTTCCGTCAAATTCTTTTTCTTCAAAATTCTCTTTAGTGGTTATAGACATTTTCTGCATTATACCGTATAAACTGTCAAAAACATTAAAAGAATCTGTAAATTTACTGTCAATGTTTTGAAGGCGCACCGCTAAAAAAATATGTTCGTTGTCAATAAGTCTGCTGCCCGTAGTCAATGTAACATCTGCGTTTGTTTCATCGGCAATCAGTACTTTGTCTTTGTCGTCCATTTCATCATCTTTAACGGCAGAAGTAATTTTTATATCGTTATTAATTTGTTGGTAACCTATATTATAGGAGTAATAAGCCTTTTTTGACTTTTTTTCTCCCTCAAAAGAGGGCAAAGATGAATCAAAGCTTTTTTGTGCCGATATGGGAGTAAAATAATCAAAACCTATAGTTGCGAGCGACTCGGAATGTATTGTATCTGTAAATTCTTCTGATTCGCTGTCATCTGCGGTAAAATGATATCTGCCGGTAAATGAAAAATCAGTTACGATTTTAAAATCCGACTTTTGCTTATATATATTTACGGTATAAGTTCCTTCCCCCTTAATATAAAAGGGCGGATTTAAGGTATTGTCGGCACTTAACTGCTGTGCTTTAACGTTATAGATAAAGCTTTCCAAAAGCTTGTCCTCATGGTCAGTTTCATAACCGAACCTGTAACTGTACGATATTTTATTTTGCGGCGCCGAACAGCCCGCAAACGTTACTGTAAAAATAATAAATATTATCAGTGCAACGATTTTTTTCATAATACTCCGTAAAAAGTTTAATGTTTATACATTATAACATATATTGAAAAATAAAAACAATAACTTTAAGCTTAAAATAATTATTTATATATGTTATAATAGACATATATATATACGGAGGGAAACGGTATTGTTTGCCGATATAATAATATCAAAATATCATGAAGAGGCGCTTGAAGGAGTAATCAGCAAACTTAAAGAGGTAAACTCAGCTGATTTAGACCAAAGCCATATTATTATAACACCTGACAGATATACTCTATCATTAGAAAAAAAGATATTTTGCAGCCTTAAAACAAAAGGTTCTTTTAATATTAGCGTACTCACCTTAAAGCGCCTTTGCGCAAAAATTTCTTCCGACAAGCATATAAGCGTAAACGGCGCTGTTATGCTCGCAAACAAAGCCGCAAACGACTGCCTGCCCCGCCTTAAATGCTTTAATAATTCGGTAAAATATTACGGGTTTTCCCAAAGTATTTACAGGGAAATTTGCAGACTAAAAAATTCTATAATTTCATATCAGGACCTTTTAAATGCTTCTAAGTCCGCAAAGGGCGAATTTGCTTTAAGGCTGCACGACATTGCGCTTATTTATCAAAGGTATAATCAACTAACTCAAAATAAATATATAGATTCGGCGGCATACCTGCATACAATCAGCGATATTGCCGCTGACAGCGCTTTAATTAAAAATTCTCATTTTTATTTTGTCGGCTTTGACGAAATTACAAAAGCCGAGATACAATGCTTTTTAAGCATACTTAAAAGCAGCATATATTGCTGTTTTAATGTATGCGAAGGCAGTGAGATATCAAAAGCATTAACTGCGGAGTTTATAAAAGAAGATATTTTTTATAAAGAGCATTTTATAAAAGACCAAAGGGGAAGCCGCTCAGATTATATATACGATAATATAGAAAGCTTTGATGCGCCGAATTATAGCAAATCAGTAAAAAATATTAAAATGTTCGCCTTTAACGATATATTAAAGGAAACCGAAAACGCCGCACAGCAAATAATACATCAGATAAGGCACAGTGCCTTGCGTCTTAAAGATATATGCGTAATACTGCCAAATGCAGAAGATTATATTTATTCGCTTGACAAGGTGTTTAAAAGCTATAATCTGCCTTATTATGTGGCAGAAAGCGTAAAACTATTTGACGAGCCTTTGTTTAAAGCGCTAAGTAGTTTGCTGTCTTTAGCGGATAAATGCGATTTTGAAAATGTTATGGCATTTGTAAAAAGTGAATATTTTGGAGAAACAAACCATAATTTGGCGCTTTTTGAAAACTATTGTATAAAATACGGTATAGACAGAGGCAGATTTTTACAGCCCTTTACATTTTACGATGAGCAGGACGATTTAGCTGCCGCAGAAAATGTAAGGGTAAAATTAGCAAGCTTTATCGATATGATAAATAAAAGCGCCGTCTTAAAAGAGCATACAGCATCTGTGCGTAGCATTATTGAAAAATTTAATCAATCAAAGTATGGCGAGCTTACAAATTACGGTTATATTGACGAGGCGGCATACAGAGTACAGGCAAAGCAAAAGCTATTTAAGCTGCTTGACGAAATTGACGAGTTTGCCACAACCGAAAAGGTAAATTTAAAACAGTTTAAAGATATGCTTTGTTCTGGCGCACAAAGCCAGAAGCTTTCTATAATACCTGTTTCCGCCTATGTAATTGTTTGCGGCGGAATAGATTCGGCAAAATATTCATATTGCAAATCTGTTTTTATACTCGGCGCTGCGGAAGGAAAATTCCCTTCAATTAATTTCAGCCCGTTTATACTTTCACACAGCGATTTAAAAAGACATCAGACACTTGCCTTAGCCGAAGGCGATTTAAACTTGCAGTTAAAGTCCTTACACCAAAAAATTAAAAGACTGCTTTGCTTTGAAGGTGATATATATATATCCTATCACACATCGGGCGGGGACGGAAAGGACTTAGCTCCGTCAGAATATTTTTCAAGATTGTCAAAAATGTTTTGCTTGCAGGTTCAAAGCAGTTTAGACTTTGCCCTTGAAAAGCAAATTTTGAGCCATACTTTCAATCAGGAAATGCTAAGCTGCTGCGATAATTTGTTTTTTAAAAATAACAAGACCTCTGTTTCGGCAATAGAAACATACTTTAACTGCCCGAGAAAATTTTTATTCAGGTACGGCTACTATGCGCTGCCTCGCAAAGAGGCGGGGCTTAAAAATCTTGACAAGGGCATTTTTTTGCATGAGGCGGTAGAGCTTTTTATTAAGGAATACAAGGCAGGGGACGATATAATTTTTTTAGCGGACAGATGCTATGAAAAAGTATTAAAAAATCGATATTACAGGCGCTTTACGGGCGAAATCACCGCAAAGGCGGCTTTTTACAAATTGAAGGAAGAATTATATAGGGTATGCGCAGCGCTTGCAAAGATATCTGACCTATCTGATTTTAAACCGAAATATTTAGAAGCAAAGTTTGACGATAACGGAGAATTTCCTTTAATTGAGCTAAGCACAGATAATAAAATGTATTTAAGGGGAAAAATCGACAGAATAGATTTATATATAGAAAACAGCAAAAAAAATGTCAGAATAATAGATTATAAATCAGGCAATGCCAATTACATTGAAAAGAGCCTGTATTTCGGAGAAAAAATTCAGCTTTTTATTTATGCAAAGGCGCTCGCAGATTGCGGCTATACTCCTGTCGGCGTGTATTATTTCCCCATTCACGATAAATATCTTGCTCAAAACGAAAAACCATATAAGCTTATCGGTGTAACGGTAAACGATAAGAATGTATTACAAGCATCTGATAAAGAGATATTGTTATCAGGTTCAAGCGGTATAATAGATGTTAAGTTAAAGGAAAACGGCGGCAGCTATGCAGAAAACAAAAATCTGATTTCTGAGCAATGCTTTAACAGCTTTATTGTTTATGCCCAAAAATCAGTCAGTAAGGCGGTAAGTGAAATAGCTCAGGGCTATATACAAATAACGCCCGTAAAGGGAGCGTGCGGCTACTGTGAATATAAGGAAGTTTGTTTGATAAACTCTGCGCATAAGGCGGTAAGGGAAACAAATATGAGCAAGGCAAGGGAAATAATAACGGAGGCGGCAAATGAATAATTTTGCAGACGAGTATCAAAAAGCCGCCGAATATAAAGGTAAAAATATAGCGGTATCAGCATCAGCGGGCTGTGGAAAAACCACAGCTATGATAAAACGCATAGAAAATATAATAATTAATGAGCATATAAAAGTAAATGAGCTTTTGGTAGTAACCTTTACAAGAGCGGCGGCGGCGGAAATGAAAAACAGGTTAAAAAGCAGCCTTGCCGCTCACCCTTCCAAAAGCTATGCAAATTCTCAAGTTTACGATGTAGAAATTTCCGACATAAGCACGCTGCACAGTTTCTGCTCAAAAATATGCGCCGAATTTTTTAACATTGCCGAAATACCTGCCGATTTTACCATAATTGAAGAAAACGACTCTGTAATATATAAAAGCAAGATATTAAGGGACGTTATCGAAGGGTATTATGCCGATAATGACGAGGTTTTTTGGGAATTATCAAATATTTTTTCGGTAGGCAGAAGCGACGAGGGGCTGATTTCGGCAATAAGCCGCTTATATAATATTATTGTATGCAAACCTGACGGCAAAGAGTATTTAAAAAGCATATGCGATAGTTGCTATAAAAATATTGACCGTAACCCCGCAATAATACTTTTACAGCAGGATTTATTTGAGGCGGCAAAACAATACACACATATTTTTTCTGCGCAGCAAAATATTTGCGAAAAAAACAAAATGTATGCAAATTCACAACTGTTTGAAGACATATTATGCGCTTTATCGCAAATAAATATAAGCAGCAGCGCAGAGCATAGTTATAAGCAGTTGCAAAATGTGCTCAGCTGTTTAAGCGGCAGCGTAAAAAACGAAAGGGAAGCAAAAGACAACGCAATAATAAAATGCATACATGAAAAGACAAAGGAAATAAAAAGCTGTCTTAAAAAAACAGCGGAAAGTTTTTTAAGTAAATTTGCGCCCGCAATTGAAAAAGA
>JAQVSX010000056.1 GCA_028700355.1 Clostridia bacterium | reverse complement strand
GTCCGTTGTTATTAACGGTCATAGAATAATTTTTTACGCTTTCTTTAAACTCATCATAATCTTTAAAATCCAAAATATTGCTGTCAAGACCGCAAGCGCTAAACATTGCCGTTACCGCAATGCAGATAATGATACATAGTACCTTAATTCTTTTTTTCATTATTATATTCTCCCTATTTTTATATACATAATATTTTATTATATAGCAAAATATACAATAAGAATATATAATATATAACCAAGTTTGGTAAGAATATTATTGTTTTTTTAGTTAAAATGCTGTTTTCTGTATTCCGAAGGAGAAAAACCTGTTTTTTCTTTGAAAATTTTTGCAAAATGCCCGTTATAGTCTAAACCGCAAGCATTAAATGCCTGAGCAACGGAAAGGTTAAGGTCCAATAGTTTTTTCTGTAATTTTATAAATTTACATGTGGTATAATATTCGTAAAGAGTTGTACCGGTGTGTTTTTTAAACAGTCTTGTTAGGTGAGTCGGGCTATGATATGCCGCCTTTGCCACTTCATTGATATTAAAATCTTCTAAACAATGCATTTCTATGTATTTTTTTGCTTTTTCAATTTCCTTTTTGCCGCGGTAAATATGTTTGTTTATAAACATTACCGCAGCATATATTACTTTACCTTTATTATCATAAACCGGAAACATCGTTATATCCAAATACATCGCTTCGATGTCAGAATCTTTTACGCCATAGCGCAAATTAATATCTTCAAGCGGAACTTTTATATCTGCAATTGTAAATGTTTCTCCTTTAAAGGTGCGTTTCGCATAAGGAATTAACCCTTCCTTTATTACGGTAGCATCCTTAAACAAATTGTATTTTTCCACTATTTTATCAGGGCAATCTAAATTAAAATCTTTTAACATTGCCTTGTTAACCATTACAGACGTTCCGTCGGGAGCATACACTTGAATCGGATAGGGTATGCCGTCTATGAAATTTATCAGAAAGCTATCATTTAATATCATAATATACTAAATTAATAAGGAATAACATTATACAAAAAATCAGATATTATTTATGATTATAACAAAAAATTATATATAAATCAATTATTGTATGCAAATAACCTTTAAAGGTTTCTATTTATCGCTTGCGCTATTTTATTTACACACAAAAAAGACCTGCCTAAAAGGCAGGTCTTTTAATAACGGTTTATCTCTTTCTCTTATTTAAATATTTTGGAAACAACTCCGCTGCCTACTGTTCTGCCGCCCTCACGAACTGCAAAACGCAAGCCTTCTTCAATTGCTATGGGTGTAATCAGCGCTACTTTTATTGTAGTGTTGTCGCCGGGCATAATCATTTCTACGCCTTCGGGCAATTTGATTGAGCCTGTAACGTCTGTCGTCCTGAAATAGAACTGAGGTCTGTAACCGTCAAAGAAAGGTGTATGGCGGCCGCCCTCTTCCTTAGACAATACATATACCTGAGCTTCAAATTCTGTATGAGGCTTGATTGTGCCGGGTTTGGCGATAACCTGTCCTCTTTCAATGTCCTTTCTGTCAACACCGCGGAGCAAAACGCCTACATTGTCGCCTGCCTGAGCGCTGTCAAGAAGCTTTCTAAACATTTCTACGCCTGTAAAAACGGTTGTTCTAGATTTTTCCGACATACCTACTATTTCTACAGGGTCGTTAACCTTTGCGGCTCCTCTTTCTACTCTGCCCGTTGCAACAGTTCCGCGTCCTGAAATTGTAAATACATCCTCTACAGGAAGCAGGAAGGGCTTGTCGCTTTCACGCTGCGGATTTGGTATATAAGAGTCTACTGCGTCCATAAGCTCGTAAATGCATTTGGTATCGGGGTTGCTTGCCATCTCCTCTGCGGATAAATTCATTGATGCTTCCAACGCCTTTAAGGCGGAACCTCTTATTATAGGGGTATCGTCGCCGGGAAATCGTATTTGGAAAGAAGTTCCCTTATTTCCATTTCTACAAGGTCTGCAAGTTCGGGGTCTGCAGTATCCATTTTGTTCATAAACACAATGATATAGGGAACGCCAACCTGACGTGCAAGAACGATATGCTCTCTTGTCTGGGGCATAGGACCGTCTGTTGCCGAAACAACAAGTATTGCGCCGTCCATTTGCGCAGCACCGGTTATCATATTTTTAACATAGTCTGCGTGGCCCGGACAGTCTACATGCGCATAGTGCCTGTTATCTGTCTGGTACTCTACGTGAGAGGTGTTTATCGTAATACCTCTTGCCTTTTCCTCGGGTGCGGAATCGATTTCCTCATACTTTTTCTTGTCTGCCAATCCTTTGCTCGACATAACCATAGTTATGGCTGCCGTTAAGGTTGTCTTACCATGATCCACATGGCCGATTGTTCCAATGTTTACGTGCGGCTTGCTTCTATCAAATTTAGCTTTTGCCATTTTTAATCCTCCTAAATCAATCTTTTAATATTAATTTATTTTTTTTATTTTTTTGCCGAATCACCGGCTATTTTCTCAAATATATATTTGGGCACTTCTGCGTAATGGTTAAATTCCATTGAATAACTGCCCCTGCCCGAAGTCCTGCTCCTTAAATCTGTTGCGTAACCGAACATTTCGGAAAGCGGAACCATACAGTTTATTACCTTTGCGCCGTTTCTGTCTTCCGTGCCGGTTATATTGCCTCTTTTGCCGACAATATTGCCCATAAGGTCCCCGAAATAATCATCGGGTGTAAGCACTTCTACCTTCATCATAGGCTCTAATAATATGGGGTTTGCCTTGCGCATACCTTCTTTAAATGCCATGCTCCCCGCAATCTTGAACGCCATTTCGGAAGAGTCAACATCGTGAAACGAGCCGTCAAAAAGTGTTACCTTAAAGTCGACAACTTCGTAACCGGCTAAAACTCCGCTCTTTGACGCTTCCTCTATGCCCCTATTTACCGGCTGTATATATTCTCTGGGAATGGTGCCGCCTACAATCTTATCAATAAACTCATAACCTTTACCTGCTTCGTTAGGTTCAAGTTTAATAAAGCAATGACCGTACTGACCTTTACCGCCTGACTGACGGACATATTTGCCCTCTGCCTCGACAGCTTTTCTGATAGTTTCTCTGTATGCTACCTGCGGTCTGCCTACGTTTGCCTCTACCTTAAATTCCCTTAACAGCCTGTCTACAATTATTTCCAAATGCAGCTCGCCCATACCCGCAATTATGGTTTGCCCCGTTTCGTTATCGGTATATGTTTTGAATGTGGGGTCTTCCTCGGCAAGCTTTACAAGCGCATTTACCATTTTTTCCTGACTCTGTTTTGTCTTAGGCTCTATGGCAACATTTATAACAGGGGCGGGAAATTCTATTTTTTCAAGCATTATAGGCTTTTGGTCGCTGCAAAGTGTGTCGCCAGTCGTCGTTTCTTTAAGTCCCACAATGGCAACTATATCGCCGGAATAAGCACTGTCCACATCTTCCCTGTGGTTTGCGTGCATAAGCACAAGTCTGCCTATCCTTTCTTTTTTTTCTTTGCTGCTGTTATAGACATAAGAGCCTGCTTTTAATATACCCGAATAAACCCTGCAATACGCAAGCTTGCCCACAAAGGGGTCGGATACAATTTTAAAGGCAAGTCCCGCAAAAGGCTCGCTGTCATCTGTCTTTCTCTCTTCCTCTAATCCGCTGCTTGGGTTTGTACCCGTAATATGGTCAACATCTATGGGAGAGGGCAGAAAATCTATAATCGCATCTAACAGATTATGCGTTCCCTTATTTTTGTAGGAAGTGCCGCAAAGCACCGGCGTAACCTTTAACCCTATCACCGCTAAACGCAAGCCTTTTTTCAGCTCGCTAACGTTAAGCTCTCCGCCGTCAAGGTATTTCATCATAAGTTCGTCGTCCTGTTCGGCGATAAACTCGACAAGCTCCTTCCTGTATTTTTGCACCTGCTCTTTCATTTCGGCAGGAACTTCCTCTACCGTAAAATTCCCTAAATCGTCTTTATATACAACAGCCTTATTTTCAAGCAAATCTACAATGCCCTTAAACGATTCTGCCTCTCCTATGGGAAGTTGCATCGGCATCGCATTTGCTTTTAGCCTTTCTCTTATCATTTTAACGGTGTTATAAAAATTAGCGCCGTTCATATCCATCTTGTTTACATAAGCAAGGCGGGGTACTTTGTATTTATCAGCCTGCCGCCACACCGTTTCGCTTTGAGGCTCTACGCCGCCCTTTGCGCAAAATAATGCAACAGCGCCGTCAAGCACACGAAGAGAACGCTCTACCTCGACGGTAAAGTCCACGTGTCCCGGCGTATCTATAATGTTTATTCTATGTTCTTTCCAAATGCAGGTAGTAGCGGCACTCTGAATAGTAATGCCCCTTTCCTGCTCCTGAACCATAAAATCCATTGTAGCAGCGCCTTCATGAACTTCGCCTACTTTATGAATTTTACCGGTAAAATACAAAATCCTTTCGGTAGTTGTAGTCTTTCCGGCATCAATATGAGCCATAATGCCTATATTTCTTGTCACATTTATTTGGTATTGTCTTGGCATACTATTCTCCCGTTACCAGCGATAATGCGCAAACGCCTTATTCGCCTCTGCCATTCTGTGCGTATCCTCTTTCTTTTTGAATGCGCTTCCCGTACTGTTGTAAGCGTCCATCAATTCACCCGCTAACTGCTGGCTCATTTCCCTTTCGCTTCTTTTTCTTGCCGCGCTTACTATCCACCTGACACCCAATGTCTTGCGCCTTTCCGGTCTTACTTCAATAGGCACCTGATAGTTTGCGCCGCCTACTCTTCTTGCCTTGACTTCCAAAACAGGCATAACATTATTTAATGCCTGATTAAAAATATCCATAGGCTCTGCTTTTAATTTATTTTTTGCAATTTCAAGCGCCTCATATACAATGCCTTGCGCTATACCCTTTTTACCGTCAAGCATAATCTGATTTATCAGCTTGGTTAGCTGTTTGCTTTTATATAAAGGATCGGGCAAAACATCACGTTTTGGCACACCTGCTCTTCTTGGCATAAAATTACCTCCTTATTGTATTATTCTTGTTTTAGGGTTTTTACCCTTTCAGTACAGCTCGGACAGCTTAAATAGCCGTCTACACTTCTGCAATAATTGCATACTGCCTACCAAATTTTTCGTAACCCTAATAAAACAATAAGAGGTCTTACTTAGTTTTATAGTCCGAATAATATTTGGTATTAAATTTTTACAGCCTTATGCTTGCTTTGGTTTTTTTGCGCCGTATTTTGAACGTCCCTGCTTCCTTTTATCTACGCCCGCAGTATCTAAAGCACCACGTACAATATGATAACGCACGCCCGGCAAATCACGTATTCTGCCGCCGCGTATTAAAACGCTGCTGTGCTCTTGCAGGTTATGACCTTCGCCCGGGATATATATCGTGCCTTCTTCGCCGTTTGTA
>JAQVSX010000055.1 GCA_028700355.1 Clostridia bacterium | reverse complement strand
ATTTGCCGAATAAGTAAAAAAACCGCTTTCTTCAAGCTCTGCCATTACCCGTTCCATTCTTAAAGCTTGGGTTGTTATTTCTATGGACTTTTTTTTGTCCTCATATTCCTGCATACCCTCATCTACGGTAATTTCTCCGTCATAAGCGCTAAGGTCTATTATTACGGTAATAGTTTTTTTACCTTCTTCGGCTTTTGGTTTAAATAATTCGCACCCAAAAAATAATGCCGTCAAAGCAAATACGATAAGCAGCAGCGCTGTCTTTTTGATAAGTGTTGTTTTTTTCATAAAATCTCCTTTTAATATTAATTCCTAAAAAAAGCTCCTAATCCCAAAGAGATTAAGAGCTTTATTTTCAATTAAAAAAAACTCATTCTCCCACCGAGAACTTTTTTTATTATTTACAGGCAGGTCTCCTGACTTATGCTGATTTGCGGCTTTTGCGCCTTCCCGAAAAAAATTTCAGTGGCTTAGTGCAAACGCCTCAGCGTAACAGTAGCGGGGGCTGTGAGGATATAATCCTGCTTCCCTTTTAATCAAAGAACCTGTAAAAATATTAAGTTTTATAGTTTTAAATATTATATAATGTATTATATTTTTTATCAAGCATTATCCGAGAATATTTTTTAATTTTTTTAAATCGTTTATATATACGTCTTTAAGCGGCGGATTATAAATAATCGCTGCGGGGTGGTAAAGCGCATACAGCGTTCTGCCGCCAAAATTGTTTATCGTGCCGTGCAGCTTTCCCACTGTAACGCCGCCTCCGAGCAGCGCTTTAAGCGGAGTATTACCCAGCGTTACAATAATTTTGGGGCTAATCACATCTATTTCTTTTAACAGATAGGGCAAAAACAGCCTTATTTCGTCGTCGGTCGGGGGGCGGTTAGACACCGTATTGCAATCGCTTATTTTAACGGGACGGAATTTTACCGTATTTGTTATAAAAATATTTTTTCTTTCTATGCCTAAAACCTGCATAAATTCCGCAAGGTTTTTACCCGCCTTGCCTACAAAGGGCTTACCCTGCTCTACTTCTTCCCTTCCCGGAGCTTCGCCTATTAGCATTATTTTTGATGCCGCCAAGCCGTCGCCCTTTACTATCGTGCGGTGCGGAAAGTCAATATCGTATAATTTATTAACAGCTTGTATTGTCATAATACCTTAACACTATGTATTAAAAAATTTTAAGCAATAAAATCAGCAGGCATCCCGCAAGCCCCGAAAAGCCGCATAAAAACAAGGCGGCATTTACAGACTGCGCATTTATGCATATGCTTATTATAAAATAAACCAATGCGCCTGTAAAGGAATTTACCGTTAAATATAAAAGCGATTTTTCTTTAACATTGAAAAAATAACATATAAGATATAACAGCAAAAGCCCTATTGTAAACGCTATTACAAATTCGAAAAAACCAACCATATAACATTATATGAAAGATTTTTACAGTTTAATATGAGCCTTTGCGTTTAGCGATAAATCTGCTATATTTTTACCTTCTAAGTAGTTATAATAAGCCTCTGCCCCTATCATAGCGGCATTGTCTGTGCAGTACTCAAGATGCGGAAAATATAATTCTATGCCGCTTTCACTGCATTTATTTGATGCCGTCTGCCGCAGATATGAATTTGCCGAAACTCCGCCGGCAAGGCATAATTTACCGTAACCGTATTGCTTGCAAGCCTTAATGCTTTTCTGCACGAGAATATCTATTGCGGCGCTTTGGAACGAAGCGCATACATCGTTAATATTTATCTGCAAATTTTTTTGGGAAGCATTATTGATATAATTAAGCACCGCAGTTTTTAACCCGCTGTAAGAAAAATCAAAGCCTTTAATACCAGCCTTGGGAAAAGAAATTACAGGTTTGCCTTCTTTTGCATATTTATCAATCAAAGGGCCGCCGGGATAGCCTAAGTTTAGCACCCTTGCAACCTTATCAAACGCCTCGCCTGCGGCATCGTCAACAGACATACCTAAAATTTTATGCTCTGTAAAAGTTTTTACTTCAAGCAAAGCGGTATGACCGCCGCTTACAACAAGGCATATAAAGGGCGGCTTTAAATCTTTATGCGTAATGTAATTTGCCGCAATATGCCCTTTTATGTGGTTTACGGCAATAAGCGGCAAATTCGCCGCTAAGCTAACCGCCTTGGAATATGATACGCCTACAAGAAGTGCGCCTAAAAGCCCTGCGCCGTATGTTACGGCGACGGCATCTATATTAAAAAAAGTTTTGTCGGCTTTTCTTAACGCCTCATCTACAATATCGTTAATTTTTTCGGTATGGTTTCTGCTTGCAATCTCAGGCACAACTCCGCCGAATTTTTTATGAACAGTCTGTGAATATATTACGGAAGATAAAACATCCCTGCCCGATTTAACAACGGCGGCGGCGGTTTCGTCGCAAGATGATTCGATAGCAAGAATATATATATCTTTATTTAACTTATCTTTCATTGTCTTTAATGTTTCTCCGCAAAGCAGATTAGGCAAGCTTAGCTCTTTTTTAAATATTCGCTTATAAAACCGTCTATTTCGCCGTCCATAACAGCGTCAACATTGCCGGTCTCGTAATTTGTGCGGTGGTCTTTTACCATTGTATAGGGGCAAAAAACATAGCTTCTTATCTGGCTTCCCCATTCGATTTTTTTTATAGTGCCTTTCATGCTCTGCAACTGTTCAAGCTGACTCCTTTCCTGCAATTCTATCAGTTTGCTCCTAAGCATTTTAAAACATTGCTCTTTGTTTTGCAGCTGGCTTCTCTCATTCTGGCACTGAACGACTGTATTAGTGGGCAGATGTGTTATCCTTACAGCCGATTCCACCTTGTTTACATTCTGTCCGCCTGCGCCGCCGCTGCGGTATGTGTCTATTTTTATTTCTTCGCTCTTTATTTCTACTTCGTCGTCATTTTCTATTTCAGGCATAACCTCAACAGAAGAAAAAGAGGTGTGCCGTCTTTTGTTGGAATCAAAAGGAGAAATTCTCACTAATCTGTGAACGCCCTTTTCCGCCTTTAAATATCCGTATGCGTTTATGCCTTCTGCTTTAAATGTTACGCTTTTTATGCCCGCTTCCTCGCCGTCTAACATATCAAGCACCGTTACCGAAAAACCGTTATTTTCGCAATACATTCTGTACATGCGAAAAAGCATAT
Organism: Clostridia bacterium; assembly: GCA_028700355.1. Classification (GTDB taxonomy): domain Bacteria; phylum Bacillota; class Clostridia; order Christensenellales; family HGM11417; genus STF1-284. The sequence goes on along the minus strand of JAQVSX010000055.1, from coordinate 2,328 downwards.
CAGCCCAATCCTGAGCTTCTGTGCCTCCCGCTCCGGCATGTATTGTAATAATAGCATTATTAGCGTCGTGTTTTCCCTTTAACAGCGTTTTAATCCAAAATATATCGGTTATATCTTGGGCTTTGGTGATTGACTGGGTTATTTCATCTTCAAAAGAATCTTCGTTTAATTCCTCAGATAAATCAAGCATTGCCTGAATATCGTCGATATGTTTTGTTATTTCGCCGTATTCCTTTAATATATTTTGTATATGCTTTATTCTTTTATTTACGGTTTTTGATTTTTCCAAATCGTTATAAAAGCCGCTTTGGTTTTGCTGATTTTCAAGCGCAGATAATTCTCCTTTAAGACCTGCCAGGTCAAAGGGACTCACCGCACTCTTTCATTAATTTTCTAAGCTCGTTTATTTTTGCGTAATATTCGTCAGCTTTAATCAAAATTTATCACTTCCTTATATATTATTTATCACAACAATTTTTAAATTTTTTACCGCTGCCGCACGGACAAGGCTCGTTAGGTCCGGTTTTGACGCTGTTTCTTACCGGCACATTATTTTTACGGCGTGTCAGCTGCCCTTCCGCATACAGAGCAACTCCCTGTTTTGCCTCTATAGTCGGCACCTTTTCCACTTCAAGTTTCAACAGTATCAGGGCGGTGTCTTCCTGTATTCTGTCCGTCATAAACTCAAACATCTCGTAGCCTTCTTTTTTATAGGCTATAACAGGGTCCTGATTGGCATAAGCCCTTAAACTGATTCCCCGTCTCAATTGGTCCATAGAGTCTATATGCTCTGTCCATTTTGCATCTATTGTTTTAAGCAGTATTACCCTTTCTACTTCTTTATAATCTATATTGTTCTGCTTATATCTCTCTATTTTTTCTTCATAGCTTTTTATGGTTTCTTCCAAAAGCTTTTCTGTCAGAAAATCTATATCCCAATCTTCTGCTCTTTTTTCTGTAACAAAATCAGAGCCTTTGGGAAGCAATTTTTCCTCAATATTTTTGTTAAAAAGCTTTAAATCCCATTCGGTAAAGCCTGCGCCCCTGTCAATGCTGTCATCTATAACATCATTGACAACTATCGGAATAAACTTATTTATTATCCTGTCATGCACATCCTCGTTGTTAAGAACTCTATTTCTTTCGCCATACATTATTTCACGCTGCTTGTTCATAACGTCATCGTACTGCAAAACCTGTTTTCTTATAGAAAAGTTTCTGCCCTCTACACGCTTCTGTGCGTTTTCTATACTTTTTGATACCAATCCCGCCGAAATAGGCTGGTCTTCGGGTACATTCATCATATTGAATATACTCGTCAGACGTTCGCCCCCGAAAAGCCTTGCCAAATCGTCTTCAAGCGATATAAAAAACATTGAATTGCCGGGGTCTCCCTGCCTGCCGGAACGGCCTCTCAGCTGATTATCTATTCTCCTGCTCTCGTGCCTTTCTGTACCTATTATTTTAAGACCGCCCGCCTCTAATACCTCTTTCTTTTCCTTATCGGTTTCCTGTTTGAACAAAGCAAAATATTTTTCAAATTCCTGCTTAGCCTTTTTTTCCTCGTCGCTTAATTTTTCGGAATAAGAAATCGCCGCATATATACTTTCTTCACTGTAACCGAGCGACCGCAATTTTTCCATCGCCATATATTCGGGATTTCCGCCTAAAATTATATCGGTACCTCTGCCCGCCATATTTGTAGCTATTGTAACTGCGCCCTTTCTTCCCGCCTGAGCAATTATCATAGCTTCCTGCGCATGGTTTTTGGCATTTAAAATATGGTGTGGTATTTTCCTTTTCCGCAGCAGCGAGCCGAATTCCTCAGATTTTTCAACGGTTAATGTTCCGACAAGTACTGGCTGTCCGTTATTATGACAATGCTCTATTTCATTTATTATAGCATTCATTTTGCCGTTTTTGGTTTTAAAAATAGCATCGTTTTCGTCATTTCTTATCATCGGCATATTTGTGGGAACGGTAACTACGTCGAGTCTATAAATAGTCTTAAATTCGTCTTCCTCTGTCTTTGCGGTACCCGTCATACCCGAAAGCTTTTTGTATATGCGGAAAAAATTCTGGAATGTAATTGTCGCAAGGGTTTTGTTTTCGCTCCTTATTACAACTCCTTCCTTTGCCTCTATTGCCTGATGCAGACCGTCGCTATAACGCCTGCCTATCATAAGACGGCCTGTGAATTCGTCAACAATCAATACTTCGCCGTCGTTTACTATATAGTCGTTATCCCTTTTAAAAAGGAAATTAGCCTTTAAAGCCTGTTGTATATGGTGGTTTAAATCTGTGTTATCCACATCGCCGAGATTTTCT
>JAQVSX010000054.1 GCA_028700355.1 Clostridia bacterium | reverse complement strand
CAGGGTAGAAAAAGCCTACAATATGCTGACTAACGGCAGCGGCAAACAGGTTGAGCGCACAGCGGCGGCATTTGAAGAGTCTTATTCGGGCGGCGTTACAGACGAATTTATCAAGCCCGTTGTTATAGGCAGCAAAAATAAACCGATTGCCACTATAAACGACGGCGACAGCATAATATTTTTTAATTTCAGACCGGACAGGGCAAGAGAACTGACAAGAGCGTTTACGGAAGATAATTTTAACGGCTTTAACCGCAATAAGATTAACAATTTATATTTTGCCTCCCTTACGCAATATGATGCGACATTTAACAATGTTAATGTCGCTTACAAGCCGCAAAACCTGCAAAGCACGCTGGGAGAGTATATTTCGTCAAAGGGTTACAGGCAGGTCAGAATTGCGGAAACCGAAAAATACGCCCATGTAACATTCTTTTTTAACGGCGGAATTGAAAAACCGAATTTAAATGAAGACAGGGTTTTAGTGCCGTCCCCCAAGGTTGCGACATACGATTTAAAACCCGAAATGAGCGCATATGAGGTTACAGAAAAAGCCTTGGAAGCGATAGAATCTGAAAAATACGACGTATTAATAATGAATTACGCAAACTGCGATATGGTAGGTCATACCGGCTTTATGGATGCCGCTCAAACGGCGGTAAAAACCGTTGACGAGTGCGTGGGCAGGGTTATTGATAAAATTATAGAAAAGGGAGGCTGCGCCATACTTACCGCAGACCACGGCAATGCCGACAAAATGTATGACGAAGGTAACAATCCCTTTACGGCGCATACTACCAATCCCGTCCCCTTTATACTCGCAGATAAAAGATTTTGCAATGCAGAGCTTTTAGATAATGGTATGCTTGCAGATATCGCCCCTACTTTGCTTTATATTATGGGCGAAAAAATACCTTCACAAATGACGGGTAAGGTTTTGATAAAACATTAACAGGAGTATATTATGAAAACTGCGTTCTCCACGCTGGGTTGTCCTAAATGGTCTTTTAACGAAATTCTTTCTACCGCAATTGACCTTGGCTTTAACGGAATAGAATTCAGAGGCGTTGAAAAGGAAATTTACACGCCAAAGGTAAAGGAATTTTTAAAGGAAAATATAGCGGATACCAAAAGCAGACTTGAAAATGCTGTAATTGAAATACCCGTTTTTACTTCGGGTGCGGTTCTTTGCCAAAATGGAAGCGGCGTTTTACAGGAAGCATACGACTATATCGACCTTTGCTCAAACTTTAAAGGCTCTTATATAAGGGTGCTTGCAGATGCAGCGCCCTATCCGCAAAACGATATCGACGAGGCATTGCTTGTAAAAAATCTTGTCAAAGTTTGCGGCTATGCAAAAGATAAAGATGTAAATGTTTGCATAGAGACAAATGGCGCTTACAGTAAAAGCGACAATATATTGCGCTTGATTGATAAGGTAAAATGCCAAAACCTTTTTATTATATGGGATATACACCACACTTACAGATACGGCAGAGAAAAGCCGAAATATACTTTAAGCCGCATAGGCGGTTATGTAAGGCATGTGCATTTAAAGGATTCTAAACTTGACGGCGGCAAAATTGTGTACAAGCTGCTTGGCGACGGCGATGTGCCTGTAAAAGACGCTATATATCAGCTTCATAAAATAGGCTATAAGGGCTATTTATGTCTTGAATGGGTTAAGCGCTGGGCATATGAACTTGACGAGCCGGGAATTGCCTTCCCTTCTTTTTTATTCTATGTAAAAGATATATTAAAATCTTTATAAGTACTGTTTTTATTTGTTTCGTTTAATGCCTACTAAAACTTAAAGGAGAATGCTGATGTATGATGAAGAACTTTTTTTGGGTTTGCGCTTTTATGAAATTTTCTTTTTTCTGGGGCTAGTTGCCGCACTGATTATTTTTACCGTTTATTCAAATAAAAAGAAAATGCCCCCTAATGTGCAAAATTTTTATTTAAACTTATCTATTGCCGCAATAGCGGGCGGCTATTTGTCTGCGTTTTTGTTTCAGGCAGTCTACAACTTTTTTGCGAAAGGAGTATTTAAATTTGAAGGCATAACCTTTTTGGGCGGGTTAGCCGGCGGCGCTGCCGTATTTTTAGGGGGATATAAATTGTTTGCAAAGCAAAGCGCAAAGGAATATTTTTCTCTCGCTGTAGAAATAGCGCCTTGCAGTATTTTAATTGCCCATGCGCTTGGCAGAATAGGCTGCTTTATGGCGGGCTGCTGCCACGGCAGACAAACCGACAGCATATTCGGCATACAATTTCCGGGCGATAATTTTAAAGTTTACCCGACACAGCTGTTTGAGTCTATATTTTTATTTATTATGTTTGCCGTAACTACCGTTTTGTTATTTAAAAATAAAAATATTAACTTTATTGTTTATCTGATAAGTTACGGCATATTCAGGTTTTTACTTGAATTTATAAGGGGAGATTACAGAGGAGATTTTATTATACCCTTTTTATCCCCGTCTCAAACCCTATCGCTTGCAATGGTAATATTGGGCGGTTATCTGCTTTACAGAAAAATTCAAAAAGATAAAAATATTAACAAAATAGAATAATTAAAAAGGCGCTAAATTTTAGCGCCTTTAATATTGCCTTTAAACCCCTCTTAATTTGCCCATTTTTTTTAATATTAATTTTCTCGCTATGTCTATGGGTACTACGGTAAAGGCAAGCATAAGCGTTATTATGTACTCACTTATTGTAAGGTCTGCCGTTCTGAAAACATTTCCCCCGATATAAATCATAAGGCTTTGCATAATAAAAACAATACTCATAATAAACACAAAGGGTTTGTTTCTGCTTATATAAGAGCTTAAATTAATATTGTGCGTGCGCGCGTTTAAGCTGTTGAATATAGCCGTAAACATAAACAGCGCAAATAAGCCCGTCATAAAATATGCCCCTTGTGCGTCTCCGCGTATATATCCGCTTAGCAGCGGCATTTTTAAAAACAGCAGACATAATATAAGGCTGTACATTCCCGTCCATAAAACCTGACTTACCATATATTTGTTTAAAATATTTTCCTCTCTCGATTTAGGCTTTTCAAGCATATAGCTTTCTCTAGGAGGCTCTCCGCTGAATGCAAGGCCCCCCAAAGTATCCATTACAAGATTAATCCAAAGCATTTGTATAATTGTAATGGGCATATTTACGCCGAGCAGCGGAGCTATTACCGAAAGACCTACTGCGCACATATTTACGGTTAGCTGATATATTACAAATTTTCTTATGCTTTTAAATATTGTTCTGCCGTATAAAACTGCTTTTGTAACAGACAAAATATTGTCGTCAAGTATTACAATATCTGATGCCTCTTTTGCGACATCGCTGCCGCTTCCCATCGAAAAGCCTACATCCGCCGCCTTTAAAGCGGGGGCATCGTTTACGCCGTCCCCCGTCATGCCTACAACATAACCCAAATTTTGAGCTATGCGCACCAAACGGCTTTTATCCGAAGGCAAAGCCCGAGCGACTACCCTAAGATTAATTAATTTTTTTGCAATTTCGCTGTCGCTCATTGTCGATAATTCGGCGGAATCTGTTATCCAATCATATTTTGATGACAGTATGCCGCATTCCGCCGCTATTGCCTTGGCTGTAATGCGGTTATCTCCCGTAACCATTACCACCTGTATGCCCGCCCTGTAAAGGCGGTTTAAACTGCCTGCTGCCTCCTCCCTTAATTCGTCCTTAATTCCCGCAACGCTTATAAGCGTAAGCTCTTGCGAAATACCGCTGCTGCTACTACATTTATCGCAGGAAGCCATCGCTATCAGCCTTACAGAATTTGCAGCCTTTTCATCTAACAGCTTTTTTAGCTTTGCGCCCGCTGTAAAATGCTGTTTTATGCCGTATTCGTCATAATAATATTTGCATAGGGGCAGTATTATTTCCGGCGCTCCCTTAATTAAGAAGGGAAATTTTTTGCTGTCTGTATATACTGCCGAATATTTTTTTGTGCTGTCAAAAGGTATATTTTTTATAATATTAAGCTTAGGCAATTTATTATTCATTACAAACGAGAGCAGCGCCCTGTCTGTGGCGTTTCCGCCCACAGCACGAAGATTGTTTTCATAAACAATATTTGCGCCGTTGTTATAATATGCCGCTATGCAAAATATCTGCCAAAAGCTGTTGTATTTTTCTATTTGTTTGATATTATCGTATATTTTGCAGTTTCCCGAAATTACCGTATTTACGCTTAGCTGTCCCTTTGTGAGCGTTCCGGTCTTATCGGTAAAGAGTATATTCATACTGCCCGCTGTTTCTATCCCAACCATTTTACGCACGAGTACATTATCTGCAAGCATTTTTTTCATATTGGCAGATAAAACAACGGTAATCATCATAGGCAGTCCCTCAGGCACTGAAACGACAATTACCGTAACCGCAAGCATTATTACATTTAAAAGTTCTGAAAGCAACTTGTCAGGCGCACTGTAATAATTAAAAAACAAGTCTGTATTGTAATTGAATTCTGCACTGTATATTCTGAATATATACGAAAGGGCGGCAAGCACCGCTCCGGTATAGCCTATTTTGCTTATCGTCTTTGCAAGCCTAAGCAGCCTTACAGTCATGGGGCTTTCACGGGTATTTGCCTGAACCTCTCTTGCCATATTGCCGTAAAAAGTAGATTCGCCAACCTTACTGACTATAAAAATTCCCTCTCCGCCGCATACAAGACTGCCCCTGAAAACGGCGTTTTTGGCATTTAAATCATTTGCGGAGCAGCGGGCGCTTAAAGGTAATTTTGCCGTTTCTTTTGTCTCTCCGTTTAACGCAGATTGGTTTACCTCAATTTTGCCGCTTAACATACATCCGTCAGCGGGTAACATATCGCCCGCCTGCAATAAAACATAGTCGCCGACTACAATTTGCTCGACAGATATTTCAATAATTTTGCCGCTGCGAAGTACCCTGCACTGCGATTTTGAAGCCTCACTTTGAATGCGTTCGAATGCCGATTGACTGCCGTGCTCGCTAAGCGCAGAAATTGCAGTTGCTGTAAATATCGAAAGAGCTATACCCAAAGGCTCAAACCAATTTAATGACCTGAATAAAAAAATAAGGTTTATACCGAGTGCGACAAGGAGTATTCTTATCATCGGGTCGGCAAAGCTCTCTATATACCTTGAAAAAAAACTTTTTCCCGCAATGCGCTTTAACTCGTTGCTGCCGTATTTTAATCTGGACTGCTCGACCTCTTTATCACTTAAACCTTTTGCATCGGCATATATCAAAGGCATATTAAATACAGCCCTCCGCTGATATTTTACTGTCTGTCCTATTATATGATAAATGATAAAGGGTATATGATATGATAAGGCACAAAAAAGTTGCCTGAATAACAGTTTTTTAGATGTTGATTTTTTAATGTGATTTATTGGAATTAGATGATTATTTCCGCCGGCAGGGCATCACCCAGTTCCTGCTTTACCCGCGTTCGGGCTGCGAACTGGAGTACATGAGCGAAGAGTGGTTGGACTGCTGCCAGAATGTCGTCGAATGC
>JAQVSX010000053.1 GCA_028700355.1 Clostridia bacterium | reverse complement strand
GTTATAATAGCACAGGTGTGTTAATAATTTAACAAAATATAAATAACGATATATATTTTTTTAATCTAGGGGGCTATTTATAGTTTCCCTAATTATACGTAAGCTACAAGGAGGAGCTTTAAGCTATGGCAAAAACCAATAAGACTTTGATACCCTTTGCGGGGACAAAGGAGCAGGAAGAAAAACTTTATCAGGCTTTAAGCGGGTTAAAAGGTCAGAAGGGGGCGCTTATGCCCGCCTTGCAAAAGGCACAGGAAATATACGGTTATCTGCCTATGGAAGTTCAGAAGATGATTTCGGAATATTTCAATATACCGCTTGAAGAGATTTACGGAGTAGTAACATTTTATTCGCAATTTTTACTTAACCCCAAGGGCAAATACAGTATAAGCGTTTGTCTGGGGACGGCTTGTTATGTTAAGGGCTCGGGCGACATATTTGATAAACTTAAAGAGCAGTTAACGATAGATGACGGAGGCATAACGGAAGACGGCTTGTTTTCGCTTGACAGTACAAGGTGCATAGGCTGCTGCGGTCTTGCGCCCGTACTTACAGTAAATGAAGATGTTTACGGCAAGGTTGTCGCCGCCGATATACCCGCTATAATAAACAAATACAAGGCTTTGTCTTAAATTTAAGACAGGTTTAAGGAGATATTTTTATGATTACTCTTAAAGAGCTTAGCGAAATAAAAGAGCGTTTTATAGAAAACGGCAAAAAAGAACAAAAAATTAATATAGTTGTAGGGCTTGCGACCTGCGGAATTGCCGCAGGTGCTAAAGCGGTATATAACAGGCTTAACGAAGAGGTTAAGGCTCGGAATCTTAAAAACGTTGACGTAAAGATTGCGGGTTGTATAGGTATGTGCAGGTTAGAGCCTTTGGTAGAGGTATATGTTCCCGGCGAGAGCAAGGTAACATATGTTAATGTTACCGAAGACAATGCCGCAAAAATTGTTAACGACCATATTGTAAACGGCAATATCGTTACAGAAATGCTTGTCGAAAAGGATTAAGGAGGACAGTATGTACAGAGCAAATATTTTAGTATGCTGCGGCGCCGAATGTACTGCAAACAACGCAATACAGGTTTACAATACATTTGAAGAGCAGATAAAAGCATACAAACTTGAAAAAGATGTAAAGGTACTTAAAACAAGCGAATGTCTTGAACTTTGCGGCAATAATGAGGGCGTTGTAGTTATCGTTTACCCCGAGGGCGCTTATTATGTAGGCGTTAAGCCCGAAGACGCAAAGGAAATTGTATCTCAGCATATAATAAAGGGAAAAATAGTAAAAAGGCTTTTAAAAAAAGAAAAGGAAGAAGCCGAAGTTAAATCTATTGAGGAAACAAACTTTTTCAAAAAGCAAAAGAGAGTGGCTCTTAAAAACAGCGGCTTAATAGACCCCGAAAATATAGACGAGTACATAGCGAGAGACGGCTATCAGGCTCTCGGCAAAGTACTTACCGAAATGAAACCGCAGGATGTTATTGACCTTATTAAAGAATCAGGCTTGCGGGGCAGGGGCGGCGGCGGCTTTCCCACAGGTTTAAAGTGGGAATTTGCCAAAAAGTCGCAAAGCGATAAAAAATATGTGTGCTGCAACGCAGACGAAGGCGACCCCGGCGCATTTATGGACAGAAGCGTATTAGAGGGCGACCCCCATGTATTGTTAGAGGCAATGACGATAGCCGCATACAGCATAGGCTCTGACCAAGGCTATATATATGTTCGTGCAGAATATCCCGTTGCGGTAAAAAGGCTTAACATAGCCATAGAGCAGTCAAGAAAATACGGCTTGCTGGGCAAAAACATATTAAATACAGGTTTCAATTTTGATATAGATATAAGACTTGGCGCAGGCGCTTTTGTCTGCGGTGAAGAAACGGCGCTTATGACTTCCATAGAAGGCAAAAGGGGAGAACCACGCCCCCGCCCTCCGTTTCCCGCTGTTAAAGGGCTTTTTGGCAAGCCTACAATATTAAATAATGTAGAAACATACGCAAATATTCCGCCCATAATTTTATTTGGCGCTAAGTGGTTTTCTTCTATGGGTACAGAAAAATCTAAGGGAACAAAGGTATTTGCGCTTGGCGGAAAAATAAAAAACACAGGTCTTGTAGAAATACCTATGGGCACGACATTAAAAGATGTTATATATGATATAGGCGGCGGCATACCCGACGGCAAAAAGTTTAAGGCAGCGCAGACGGGCGGCCCTTCGGGAGGCTGTATTCCCGCATCGCTTATAGACATAAAAATAGACTATGATAACCTTGTGTCTATAGGTTCTATGATGGGTTCGGGTGGACTTATTGTAATGGACGAGGATAACTGCATGGTAGACATCGCTAAATTCTTCTTAGAATTTACCGTTGACGAATCTTGCGGAAAATGCACACCATGCCGTATAGGCAACAAGAGAATGTACGAGATTTTGGACAAGATTACTAAGGGCAAGGCGAAAATGGAAGATTTAGACAAACTTGAAGAGCTTGCCTTATATATAAAGGAAAATTCACTTTGCGGGCTTGGGCAGACAGCGCCAAATCCCATACTTTCGACACTGAGATATTTTAAAGACGAGTACATTGCGCACATTAAAGAAAAAAGATGCCCTGCGGGCGTATGCAAGCAGCTACTTAGATATACAATACTTGAAGACAAATGTATTGGCTGTACAAGGTGCGCAAGGAACTGCCCGACAAACGCAATAAGCGGAGAAGTTAAAAAGCCTCACTTTATTGACCAAGAAAAATGCATCAAATGCGGCGTTTGTATGAAGGAATGTAAATTCCAGGCGATAGAAAGAAAGTAGCGCAATATCAGAGGAGGATAAAACAATGATTAATTTAAAGATAAACAATATACCCGTACAGGCAGAAGAAGGCACGACTATTTTAGAGGCGGCAAGGAGTGCGGGAATCAGAATACCCACATTGTGCTATTTAAAAGAGATTAACGCCATAGGCGCTTGCAGAATATGCGTAGTAGAGGTAAAGGGTGCGAGAAGTTTGGTTGCATCCTGCGTTTACCCCGTAAGCGAGGGTATGGAAGTATTTACAAATACCGAAAAGGTGCAAAATTCAAGGAAGATGACGCTTGAGCTTATACTTTCCGACCACAATAAAGATTGCCTTTCCTGCATAAGAAACAACAAATGCGAGCTTCAAAAGCTGTCTGGGGAATACGACTGCAAATCTTCAAAATTTATAGGCGCAACAAACAATCATCTGCCCGATAATTCCACCGATTATCTAATCAGGGATAACAGCAAATGCATACTTTGCAGAAGATGTGTTGCCGCCTGCACAAAAAGGCAGGAAGTTTCCGTAATAGGTGCAAACGACAGGGGATTTGATACGCATATAGGCAGCGCATTCGATATGGAACTTAAAAATGTACCCTGTGTTGCCTGCGGTCAGTGTATTACCGTATGCCCGACAGGCGCACTTACCGAAAAGGACGAAACATATAAAGTAGAACGTGCAATTGCAGACGGCACAAAACACGTAGTAGTAGGCGTTGCCCCCTCTGTGAGAGTAGGACTCGGCGAGGAGTTTGGTTATTCCATAGGCTCTAATGTAGAAGGCGAAATGATAACGGCGCTGAGAATGTTGGGCTTTGATATGGTTTTTGACGTAAACTTTACCGCAGATTTAACTATTATGGAAGAGGGACACGAATTTCTTGACAGGTTAAACAACGGCGGAAAGCTACCTATGATTACAAGCTGCAGCCCCGGCTGGGTAAAATATATAGAGCATTACTATCCGCAATATTTAGACCATTTGTCAAGCTGTAAATCGCCTATGTCTATGTACGGAGCGGTATCAAAGACATATTATGCCGAAAAATTCGGTTTGGACCCCAAGTCAATATATACGGTTGCGGTAATGCCCTGCACCGCTAAAAAGTTTGAAAGGACAAGAACGGAGCTAAGTGGCGGCGGACTGCCCGATATAGACGCAGTGCTTACCGTAAGAGAGCTTGCAAGGCTTATAAAGCGCAAGGGCATAATGCTGAATAATCTTGCCAAGGGAGAATTTGACGCTCCTATGGGAATAGCATCGAGTGCGGGACTTATTTTCGGAGCGACGGGCGGCGTTATGGAAGCGGCACTTAGGACGCTTGCCGAAGTGGTAGACAAAAAAGAACTTGAACACCTTGACTTTAACGAGGTAAGGGGCGTTAAGGGAATAAAAGAGGCAACATATAATTTAGGCGGCACAGATGTTAAGGTAGCCGTAGCAAGCGGACTTAACAACGCAAAAGTGCTTATGGAAAAAATAAAGAACGGCGAGGCGGACTATCATTTTATAGAAATAATGTGCTGCCCCGGCGGCTGCGTAAACGGCGGCGGAATGCCCGTTCAAAGTGCCGATGTGCTTAATAATATGGACATAAGGGCAGAAAGGGCAAAGGCGATATACAGTGCAGACAGCCAGACGAAAATCCGCAAAAGCCACGAAAACCCCGCAATTAAGGAAATATATAAAGAATATTTTGAAAAGCCCAACTCTCACAAAGCGCACAATATACTGCACACCACATACACAAAGAGAGAAAAATATACAAAATAAATAGGCTATTTGATAAATGTTGTGGCAGCTTAGTAAGAATTAATTTTAGTTAGTATTTCTATTCCCATATGGGAGGGCAACCTCCCATATGGGAAATCTTTTTTTCTCAGGCGCAAATATATATTATTTTGCTTTAATTTTTTTGTTTATTCATCGAATTAACTATATTAATTATAAAGAATTTATAAATTTTTTGCTCTAAAATAAAAAAATATTGAGATGATTTTTCTTTGCACCCCATTATTAAAATAGTAGCGTAAATGATTTATGCTTAATTTGCACATAATTATATAATAAAACGGTATATTTACCGTTTTTTTTGCATTCACAATATGTTGTGATTTATTAAAAATAAAATACAATATATTGTGGATTTTTTTTAAAAAAGTATTGACAATTTATTTAAGATATAGTATCCTTTTTAGTATAACAAAAAAAAGGGAAGGAACAAATGAAAATGAAAATTTCTCAAAATGCAAAAGTAGTACTTGAAAAAAGGTATCTGACAAGGGATTTAAACAACAAGGTTATAGAAACACACGAGCAGCTTTTTAAAAGGGTTGCAGATGCTGTGGCAGAGGCGGATAAAATCTATGATAAGGAGGCGGATACAGCAAGCCTGTCAAATAGCTTTTACGATATGATGACAAACTTAGAGTTTCTTCCCAATTCGCCTACACTTATGAACGCCGGCAAACCTCTCGGGCAACTGTCGGCTTGTTTCGTGCTGCCCATTATCGACAGTATGGAAGATATTTTTGAAACTATAAAAAATGCCGCCCTTATACATAAGAGCGGAGGCGGTACGGGTTTTTCTTTTTCGAGGTTGAGGCAAAAAGGCGCTTGCGTTAAATCGACGGGCGGCGTTGCGAGCGGCCCCGTAAGTTTTATGAAGGTTTTTAACGCCGCAACCGAAGCGGTAAAACAGGGAGGCACGAGAAGGGGCACAAATATGGGCATACTGCGCATTGACCACCCCGATATACTTGAATTTATCGACTGCAAAAAAGACAATAAAGACATAACCAATTTTAATATAAGC
>JAQVSX010000052.1 GCA_028700355.1 Clostridia bacterium | reverse complement strand
AGAGTGCATACCTCAACAATAACCGTTGCGGTACTTCCCGAGGCAGAGGATGTAGATGTAGAAATCAACGAAAACGATATAAGAATAGATACCTTTCACAGCGGCGGCGCAGGTGGGCAGAATGTAAATAAGGTAGAAACGGCAATAAGAATTACACACATACCCACAGGTATAGTAGTGCAGAGCCAACAGGAAAGAAGCCAGCTTCAAAACCGTGAAAAAGCGATGAGAGTATTAAAAAGCAGGCTGTATGACTATTTATTAAACCAAAAGGAAACCGAATATTCGGCAAACAGAAAATCTCTTGTAGGTTCGGGCGACAGGAGCGAACGCATACGCACATATAATTTTCCACAAGGGCGGGTTACCGACCACAGAATAGGGCTTTCGCTTTATAATATAGATAATTTTATGCTTGGCGATATCGATGAAATGCTTGATGCGCTCAGCTTTGCAGACCAGACTGAAAAACTGAAACAATCAGATTAAAAAACGCTTGACAATTTTTTATACGGCGTTATAATTATAAAAAAACGTAAGAATAAAAAAACTTAATATAAAAAGGCAATAATTGGAGATTGGCAAGTTAATAAGATAAGCTATTACAGGGATAATAAACCATAGACTGAGAGTTTATTAATAGTCAGTTAGCTTTGCATTTCCCTCCATAGCCGCTTTGCTGAACAATATTTAAGTAGGCGAAGACGGGCGTTCCCGTTATAGAACTAGGATATAAAAAATATTTAAGTATCCGAAAATGAGTGCGGCAAAGTTTTGCCGAATAAGAGTGGTAACACGGATAACCTTTCGTCTCTTAAATTGGAGCGGAAGGTTTTTTGCATTTTTTAATAAAATTAAACATATTTACATAACAGTATATATTATTTTTTTACAACAATATTGTTTTTGTTTTATATATTAGCAAAAAAATAAAAAGGCGGTTTATTATGATTATTATTTTAAAAGACAATGCGCAAAGGCAGCAGATAGAAAAACTGAAAAATTTTATAGCGGCGCAAGGGTTAAAGGCTGTTCCGATAGTGGGGGAAAAGACCACGGTACTCGGGCTTGTCGGCGACACATCTGTAATGGACATCGAAACGGTTAAACTGTTTAAGGCGGTAGAAAATGCAATAAAGGTTCAAGAGCGTTTTAAGCGCCCCAACAGAAAATTTCACCCCGAAGACAGCGTTATAGATGCAGGCGGAGTAAAAATAGGCGGCAAGAACATTGTCGTAATTGCAGGGCCTTGCTCTGTGGAATCCCGCACGCAAATTTTTAAGGTTGCCGAGAGTGTGCAACGCAGCGGCGCTGTAATACTCAGAGGCGGCGCATACAAGCCCCGCACCTCGCCGTATATGTTTCAGGGGCTTAAAGCCGAAGGGCTTGAATATATGCAAAAACCACGCACAGAATTAAATATGCCAATAATTTCCGAAATCACCAATCCTGCCAATATACAACTTTTTATTGACAATGTAGATATTATTCAGGTAGGCGCAAGAAATATGCAGAATTTTGAACTGCTTAAACTGCTTGGCGAAACGACAAAGCCAATACTATTGAAAAGAGGCTTTTCAAACACCATAGAAGAGCTTTTAATGAGTGCAGAATACATTATGAACGGCGGCAACCAAAATGTGATATTGTGCGAAAGGGGAATAAGGACTTTTGAGCATTTTACCCGAAACACTCTCGACATATCTGCGGTTGCGGTGCTTAAAAGGCTGAGCCACCTGCCTGTAATAGTTGACCCCAGCCATAGCGGCGGCATAAATTGGCTTGTAGAATCGCTGTCGCTTGCGGCTATAGCAGCAGGCGCAGACGGCGTAATGATAGAAGTTCACAATGACCCATCCTGTGCTCTTTGCGACGGCGCACAATCTATAAATTGTGAAGAGTTTGAAAAGCTTATGCAAAAGATTAACAAAGTAAGCGCAGCAATAGGCAGGGGTTAAAATGTTAAAGATGAAAGAAAAACTTAAAAATGTATATTGTCAGGGGGTAAAGGGAGCATATTCCCACATAGCCGCAAAGGAAATGTTCGGCAAAGAGCCTGTTTTTTTGCGCAGCTTTGAAGATGTTTGCCGCAGCGCCGCAAATGAAGAAAATTCGGCGGGCATTTTGCCTTCTGAAAATTCGACTGCGGGAATGGTAAGCGGAATAATACATCTTTTGTTAAAATACAAACTTTATATAAATTATGCAAAAACAATGGAAATTTCTCATTTGTTATGCGCAAAAGAAGATGTTAAAGCAGAGGATATAAAGGTAATATATTCTCATCAACAGGCATTTTTGCAATGTTCCGACTATTTAAACACATTAAAGGCAGAGCAGATAGAAACTCTTAATACAGCCTCTTCCGCTCTGTTGGCGTTAAAGCAAAGCGGCAGCGCCGCAATATGCTCAAAGGAAGCCGCCGATATTTACGGGCTTAAAGTAATAAGGGACAATATCTGCAACAGGGAAAAAAACAGCACTCGCTTTATAGTTGTATCAAACCAAAATCATAGCGTTGACAATTCCAATGTTACAAGTGTATATTTTAAGGCAAAAAACCAAAGCGGCTCTTTATACAGGGCATTAAAGGTTTTTTATCGCTGTAATATTAACCTTACAGCGATTCACTCGCTGCCCCTTGAAGAAGAGTCATGGCATTACGGCTTTTATGCCGATATGGAGGGTAGCATAACAAGTCATAAAAAATGCCTTGAAAAACTTAAAGCCCAAACGGAATATTTAAAGATATTAGGCAGCTATATTTCAATTTAATTCATTTTTTTGATAAAATTCAAGATTGCTGCACCTTGGGCAGGAGGGGAGATTGCTTCCTTGATTAATTATTACATCGTTTCCGCAATTAGAGCATACATAAACGCCGCTTTGTGGCTGTTCTCCCGTTTTATATACTTTTGCCGATTTATTATACTCATAATTAAAGTTATCAATATCAGATTTATTCTGCCCATTGTCTGAATTTAAATTTTGTTTGTCGCTGCCCGTTGTAAAGCCTCTAAATGAATTTACAGGCGAATCATAACCTGTATTTTGCTTTGTTCTTTTATTCATAAAAACCTCCTAAAATTTAAGTTGTTTAAAATTATTGTCTGCCAAATAAAAGCAATTATGCTTTGCAGTAAGCTAGAATAATAAATTAATTAAGGCATATACTAAACAAAAAGGGGTATAAATATGTTAAGAAGATTTTTAAGCAAATTTAAATTAAAACGCCAACGCCAAATAATAAGAAGTGATAATTTAGGAAGCTATACAGGCTGTCCCGAAGACCCTTACGAAAAGCCTCAGCAGGACGCAGACGATTTATAATAAAACAGTAATTTTATAACATAAATTTTAGCAAAGCGGCTGCAATGCAGGCAGCCCTGTTTTTCAGTAACGACGGTTTTAACAAATCCATCCGTATAAAATGCGGGTGGATTTATTTTTTTAGTCATTTTAAAGGTTTACATATAATAAATTATTTATTATAATAATATAAACAAAAAAAATTTTTATCCGCCGCTTTGCAGGTTGCATATATTGTTTAAAAGGTGGGCAAACGTTTTTTGCCGTAATAAGAGGATGAAAAATGGGTTTTTTAAGTTTATTTAAAAGAGGGGATGCAAGGGCAGCCAAGCCCAAAACATACACCCCTAAATTTAAGGCGGGGCTTTCGCTCAGTGGCGGCGGCGCAAGGGGATTTGCGCATATCGGCGCAATAAGGGCATTTGAGGAAAACGATATAGATTTTTCCATAGTTACAGGCACAAGTGTAGGCAGCCTTGTAGGCTCATTATACGCTTACGGATTAAACTCTCAGGAAATGATAGAGCTTGCTAAGAGCATAGACGCAAGGGAGATACGAACGAGCAAACTATTTTTCCGCCCGTCGCCTTCTAAAAATATAGAAAATTTAATGTATAAGATTTATGAAAACATAAAATTTTCTGACCTGCCCAAAAGATTTGCACTTTCGACTGTGGATTTAAAAACAGGGGACGAAGTGGTAATATCAGAGGGCAATCTTGCAAAGGCAGTAAGCGCAAGCTGTGCCGTTCCGTTGGTGTTTACGCCGGTAGAATGGGGAAATTATAGGCTTGTTGACGGCGGATTGGTAAATGTAATACCGTCCGATGTTGCAAGGCAGCTCGGTGCCGAGGTAGTGGTATCTGTGGACATAAACAGTACCAGAGGCAGCGGAACGGATTCTATAAAAATATTTGATATGTTTTTTACGGTGTTTAAAATAGCTATGAAGTCCGCTGCGGTTAAGGGTATTATGAATTCCGACATAATAATAAAGCCCGATTTAAAGACCTATAAAGCTACAAAATTTGAGGGCTGGACAGAAATGATAGAAGAAGGCTATAGGGCGGCGCTTGAAGCCGTGCCAAAAATAAAAGAGCTTATAGGCTATAAAAGATAATACATATTAAGGGCTTGTTATGTCAAGATATAGAAAAAGAAAAAATGTACCGATAAAAAAGCTATTAATAAACATAACGGTTATAGCGGTACTCTTTGCCGTAAGCTTTTTATTAAATACATATTACGGTTTTTTACCGAAAAGCGGATGCAGTCCCGTTTTCAATAAAGGCGATGAAGAGCTTATGGTTCATTTTGTCGATGTAGGGCAGGGCGACTGCTCAATATTACAGCTTCCTGACGGTAAAAATATGATAATAGACGGAGGTCCTCCCTCTGCTAAAAGCAAGGTTTTGCAGTACATAAATTATTATAAAATAACGAGATTTGATTATATGGTGCTTTCACACCCCCATGATGACCATTACGGCAGCCTGACAGATGTTTTAACAGATATTGAGGTAAGCGCCGTTTATATGTCTGATTTGCCTTCGGACAGGATAAAGACGGCAAGTTACGGCAAATTTATTAATGCGGTTAGCGAGAGCGGGGCAGAAATTTTATATTCGCTTGAAGGCGAGATAATTTACGGCGGCTTTGGTCTTGAAATTGTATTTTTTACGCCCGATACTCAGGTTTATATAGATGCCGCAGAGGAAGGTTTTAACTTAAACGAATTATCGCCGATTATAATGGTTTATTACGGCGGTAAAAGCATTATGTTTACAGGAGATGCAACATCAAAAACAGAAAACCTTTTTTTATCGGCGGCAAGCAGTCACAGCGTATTAAAAAATAAACCGATTCAGGCTGATGTTTTAAAGGTTGCGCACCACGGCAGCAAATATTCTTCTATAAATAAATTTTTAGACAAAGTAAAGCCTGAAATTAGCGTAATATCTGCGGGAGCAGACAACAGTTACGGTCATCCGCACCCCGAAACTGTGGAAAGGTTGCTTAGCCACAGTGAGCAAATTTTGCGCACCGATACAGACGGCGATATAGTGCTTAAAATAACTAATGACGGCAAAATTACGGTATTGGGCGGCGAAAGCGAAAATGACAATTTAAAGCTGTATATTCAATTTATTTTGTTTATCGCAGCGGCTCATATAAATAAGACATTACTGCTTAGCATTACATATAAAATAAATTAGAGGAGTGTAGCACATTATGAAAAAATCAAATTTAGAATTAACAAGCTGTTTGCCTTTTGCGCTTTTATACTTGCGGCAATAATATGGATAATTCTTATTATCGGTGGAGATGCGGGAATTTTGCATTTT
>JAQVSX010000051.1 GCA_028700355.1 Clostridia bacterium | reverse complement strand
CATTGATATAAATATT
Source organism: Clostridia bacterium (assembly GCA_028700355.1). Lineage (GTDB taxonomy): Bacteria > Bacillota > Clostridia > Christensenellales > HGM11417 > STF1-284. The sequence continues at coordinate 5,753 of JAQVSX010000051.1, read as the reverse complement.
ACATAAAAATACTCGTGGCATAAGGAGAAGAGATGTTAAAAAGTTTAGAGGAATTTGCCGTTGGTGAAAAGGGAATAATAAAAAACGTCGGCGGTGAAGGAAAAATCAGAAGACGGCTTTTTGATATGGGCGTAACTCCCGGTGCAGAAATTATTTTACGCAAGAAAGCGCCACTGGGCGACCCGCTTGAAATTAAAATAAGGGGATACGAGCTGACGTTGCGAAAGACAGAAGCGGCTTATATAACTATGGAGGTAAAATAATGTTAAAATTTGCCTTGGCAGGCAATCCCAACAGCGGAAAAACGACATTATTTAATAATTTGACAGGCTCTACTGCCCATGTCGGCAATTGGCCCGGCGTTACCGTAGATAAAAAAGAAGGCACATACAAGAAATGCGCAGAGCCGATTTCCATAGTCGATTTGCCCGGAATATACAGCCTTTCGCCATATACCCCCGAAGAAATAATTACAAGAAATTTTATACTTGACGAGCAGCCCGATTGCGTTATCAACATTGTAGACGCTACCAATTTGGAAAGAAACCTATATCTTACCACTCAGATTATGGAAATAGATGTGCCTATGATAATTGCGCTTAATATGATAGATGAAGTTAAAAAAAGCGGCGCAACAATTGACGGCAAAACTATGGAAGAAAAAATCGGTATTCCCGTAGTGGAAATATCCGCACTGAAAGGAATCGGCATAGATTTATTAATGAAAAGGGCATACGAAGTATGCAAAGAAAAAAGGAAGGGCACAACCGTATTAAAAAATTCTGCGTTGTCTCATTTAATAAACGATGTAAAGATTGCTCTTAGTGGCAGCGGTAAGGTGGACAATCCTTTATTTCACGCTATCAAGCTTGTGGAAATGGATGTATTAGAAAAAGAGGCGCACAAAGAGCTTATTAAATTAGTTGACGATTTTAAAGAAACATTTGATGACGATGTATTCGGCAGTGATTTTGAAGCAGTGGTAGCCGATAGCAGATACAAATATATCTCTGCAAACTTTTCAACCGTTCTGACAAAGCCTAAAAGCGACGATAAAGGGTTTACAAAATCAGATAAAATAGATTTAATTCTTACGCATAAATGGTGGGGCATACCGATATTTTTAATTATAATGTTTGCGGTTTTTCATCTTACATTCAGCGAAGATTTATTTTATTTAGGGACTTTGGGGATAATCCCCGATAACTTTGTATCATTAAAAGGTACTATATTTGAAGGTCTGTTAGGAAGCGGGGCAGTTAATTCTCCCGGTGTAATTTTATTTAACTTTTTAGACAGCTGCACCGGCGCATTAAATGATATTATAGTAGCGGCAATGGAAAATAATTCTCAGTGGGCTGTCAGTTTGGTTTCTGACGGAATATTAGGCGGCATATTTTCTATACTTTCATTTTTGCCGCAAATATTGATACTGTTTTTGTTTTTTTCTATTTTGGAAGACAGCGGTTATATGGCGCGCGCAGCTTTTATATTAGACAGAATTTTCCGCAAATTCGGATTGTCGGGACGGGCTTTTCTTCCTATGATTATGGGCTTTGGCTGTTCGGTTCCTGCGATGATAAATACAAGAACATTGGCAGATGAAAATGAAAGGACGGCGACGATAAGGGTAATACCGTTTTTCAGCTGCGGGGCGAAACTGCCCATACTTACAGCAATCGCGGGGGGAATTGTAATGCAGTTTGGCGTAGGCAATGCCGATGTTATTACATACAGTATGTATATATTGGGAATAACCGTTGCAGTATTGTCTGTTATGTTTATGAAAAATACCACTATGAAAGGTGATTCGTCTCCTTTTATTATGGAGCTTCCCGCCTATCATTCGCCGCAATTTAAAAACCTTATGCTGCACCTTTGGGATAAAGTAAAGCATTTTATTAAAAAAGCCTTTACAATAATACTTGCTTCTTCAATAGTAATATGGTTTATAAGCCATTTCAGCTGGAATTGGGAATATCTGCCCGAAAAGCAGATTAACGAAAGCATACTTGCAGGAATAGGACAGCTTATACAGCCGATATTTACGCCGCTTGGCTTCGGCTCGCAATTAAAATCGTTTGGGTGGGTGTTTGTAGTGGCGGCAATAACAGGTCTTATTGCCAAGGAAAATGTAATTGCGACTTTGGGCACTCTTGCCGCAACTATTTCATCGGGATTTGTAGCAAACGAAGCGCTGGGCGGAATTGATTCTGTAACTCAAATTATAAACGCAACGGAAATCACAATACCTGCGCTGCTCGCTTTCATTGCGTTTAATATGACGACAATACCTTGTTTTGCCGCAGTGGCGACGGCAAAGGCAGAGCTTAGCAAAAAAAGATTTAATTACACATTATTGTTTTGGCTTGCCGTATCTTATATTGTCGGCTCGGTAATTTATATTACAGGCTCTTGGTGGTGGTCGGTTTTTATATTCGCCGTAATTGCCTTTGTAACGGTAATCGGCATAGTCTTAAAAAATAGGTATAAACCTGCCGTCAAAAAACAAAAGGAGAATAATTAAATGAATATTATAGAAATTTTGTTGATTATAGCCTGCGCCTTAATAGTTATAGGAACGGTTATCGGCGCAGTAATAAGAAAGAAAAAAGGTCGTGGCGGCTGCTGCGGAGCGGACTGTAAAAGCTGTACTTATTGCCCAAAAAATAATGATAAAAAACTTTAACAAATTTAAAGCCCGATTTATTCGGGCTTTTTAATGCTGGTTTTTTTAATATAACTATCCATTGCCTTTACGGAATCTTGGCTTATTACATGTTCTATTGCGCAGGCATCGTTATCGGCAGTGCCCTCATCTACGCCAAGGACATAAGTAAAAAAACTCTTTATTGTTTCGTGTTTTTTAGAAGTAAACTCGGCAATTTTTTTACCTTTTTCGGTAAGGTAAATTTCCCTGTATTTTTCCGATGTTATAAGCCCCTTATTTACAAGAGTTTGCATAGCGCTGTTAACACTTGCCTTAGAGACATTCAATTTTTCGGCAATGTCCGATGTTCTTGCAAAGCTTTTTTCTTTGCTAAGCTCGTAAATTGCCTCTAAATAATTTTCCATTACATAGGTAAGGTTTTTCATTAAATAAATGTCCTTTAACTTAAATTTATCGCTTAAATAATTTTAACATTAATTTAAAGTATCGTCAATAATAATTTTTGGGCATAAAATGAGTGCAAAAATCTGTAGTATAAAGATATATTTAAAAATAATGCAATTAGCGTATAATTAAAAAATAAACGGTATAAACATTTTGGTACGCTTTTTGTACTGCGCATACTCGTCTCCAAATTCCGTTAACATATCCGCTTCTTCTTTTTTTGCCAGACGGTAATACATCACGAGTATAACAGGCCACATAATAAGCATAGGTATTGTTGCCCATTCAAAAATCATACCAAGCGTCAACAGATAAAAACCGGAATATTGCGGATGCCGTATATATTTGTACACGCCTGTTTTTACCAATGTTTTTGCGCCGTCTTCTCTTTTCCAATACTTATGATATATACTATACCAACCGCTTATGATTAAGATTAATGCCAATAATATACAAATATAATTAACATACATACCCCAATAGCCTATTTGATTGATAAGCGTATGCCCCCATAAATAGCCCTCGGGAAGATTTTTTCCTATAAGCCAAGAAACAATATAAAAACTAAAAGGTATACCAAACATTTCAACCGCAAAGGCACATACAAATGCGATAAATGCTGTCCTTGGCTTTTTATCCATTTTTTTATAAAAAGGCACAAAGAATAAAACAAGGCAGTATAATATAATAAATATTACTGCTCCTATCCAGTTCCCGTAATGGCTTTCGGTATTTTCCATAATTAACTCCTCTTCTAAAATAATAAATATAATTATATACGAAAAGCTTACATTACATTTTTTATTGTACCATAAACTTTTGTTTGTGTCTACTTTTGGATAACAATAATTTAAAATTTTTTCACTAACAAACCATACAACCTTACCAAAAACCATTAATTTAAGTATTTTTATAATTTTAACTTGAATAATTTTAGTATAGGTGATAAAATATAATTGTTTATTAAATTAAGGAGAAACAAGTTTATGGGATTGTTCAGTAGATTGAAAAAACAATTGCCTTCCGTTATTGAATGGTTGGATGATTCAAAAGACACTATGGTTTACCGTTACCCTATGCAGGGCAGGGAAATAATGATGGGAAGTAAACTCACGGTAAGAGAATCTCAGGTAGCGGTTTTTGTGCATAAGGGAAAAATTGCCGATATATTCGAGCCGGGTATGCACAGATTAGAAACCGCCAATCTTCCTATACTGACTAAACTTATGTCTTGGAAAACAGGTTTTAATTCTCCCTTTAAGGCAGAAATATACTATATCAATACACGCCAGTTTACCGACCAAAAATGGGGAACGGTTAATCCCATTATGATGAGAGACCCCGAACTCGGCGCTGTAAGGATAAGGGGATACGGCAAATATTCTTTTAAGGTATTTGACGCAGAAAAATTTTTATTGGAACTGTTCGGAACATCAATGACATTTCAAACGAAAGACATTACCGATTATTTAAGGTCTTTAATTATTTCAGACATATCCGATACATTGGCTGAGCTTAAAATTTCGGCACTCGATATTATCGCAAATATTAAGGAAATATCGACAGCGGTTGCCAAAAATTTAAACGACGATTTTATGAAAATAGGCTTAAAGCTTGTAAAGGTTGTAATAGAAAACCTTTCTGTACCCGAAGAAGTGGAAAAAATGATGGATACCCGCACCAATATGGGACTTATGGGCGACAAGATGAATACATATATGCAGTACAAGGCTGCTAACGCAATGGGCGATGCCGCAAAAAATCCCTCGGGGGGGTTGGCATCGGCAGGCGTAGGTTTAGGCGCAGGTATGGGAATGGGGCAAATTTTCTCAGATGCATTTAAAAGCGGTATGGATAGTGGCGGCGGAAAAAATATTAACTGCCCGTCATGCAATGCAAGCATTTCCTCAGAGACAAAGTTCTGCCCTAAATGTGGCAAGGCAGTAGGAGGAACTCCCTGCCCAAAATGTAAGACAATTGTAAAGAAGGGCGCTAAATTCTGTGCTGAGTGCGGCTCTTCTATGGAGATGACTTGTCCCGATTGCAATTATAAATTAATGCCCAATGCAAAATTCTGCCCTAATTGCGGAAAAAAGTTATAAAACAAAAATTATTATAAATAATATTAACAATTAGCATTATTACAGGAGAATTATTATGGAAGAAATTACAAAAAGCACTACTATTTATGAGGCAATTAAAATCAATCCTTCATGCGCCGATGTTTTGTCATCTGTAGGTATGCACTGTTTAGGCTGTGCAATGTCAAGGGGCGAAACTGTTGAAGAGGCAGCAAAAGTCCACGGCGTAGATGTTGACGAGCTTGTAAAAAGGATGAACGAAGCTAAATAATTTTTATTCAATCAGGCTGCTATAATATACAAGCATTATGGCTGCCTGATTTATGTGGGAATCTCAAAACAGCCCTATCGTAGCTAAAAATTTAATTATCGAAGGGGCTATTTCGAGTTTCCCTATTTTTTAGGTGATTTTATGAATAACAACAAACCTTACATATTTAAATGCGCAAGCTGCGGTGCACATAAAGTTTTTTCGCCGAAAGACCAGGCGCTGTTATGCAGACATTGCGAAAGCATTTCTGAATTTGAAATAAGCAATAAGGTATATAAAAAACCTT
>JAQVSX010000050.1 GCA_028700355.1 Clostridia bacterium | reverse complement strand
GCCGCTTATAATAGTATTTACCTGCGTTTTTGGGTTTAAAAGGGTGATTTTTTCGGTGCTGGTATTTTGCCTGCTCGATAATTATTTATATTCATTTTCTTATTTGGTCACTATACAGTATTTTTTCCATTGGCCATTGCTTTGCTTACTGGCAGAAATTACATATAAAATTTTCAAACAAAGCGTATTAGCTTTTACAGTTTTGGCGGCATTTGCCGCAATACTATTTTGGATAGAAACGCCTACAATCGAAGCGATATTTCAGTTTTCTTTATTTATACCGACTTTGGTTAAAGGCATACTTTTTTTGATTCCTATGTTAATCAGTGGAACAGCGGTAACATTTTTAACATATAAGCCGCTTTACCGCAGCCTTGCAAAAATAAAAGACAAGACTTTAAATAATTAAAAATTTTATTGACTTTTATTTTTTAATATGCTATCATAAAATGACACTCCACAGGGGGTGTTATTTTTTGAGCATAATTAATTACAATATCATTGCCAGCGGAGGTTTAAAGTGAGAACAAAAATTACTTTGCAGTGTACCGAATGTAAGCAAAGAAATTATGATACAATGAAAAACAAAAAGAACGACCCCGATAGAATAGATATGAAAAAGTTTTGCAAATTTTGCAGAAAACATACCGTTCATAAAGAAGCAAAATAAAAAACGGGAGGGCTTTTTGTAAATGTCTAAGAAAAAAAAGAATTTTATAAAAGCTGACAAAAATTTAAGTAACGATGTTAAGGTAGAGGAGACAGCCGCCGAAAGCGTTGCCGAAAACGAGAAAGAACAGGATAAAAAGCCTGTAAAAATTGTCAAGGCAAAAAAAGCGATAAAAAAACCTAAAAAGCCAAACATCTTTAAAAGAATGTGGAAAAAAATCAGAGAAATTTTTTCCGAATTGAAAAAAGTAACATGGCCGACATTTCCCACTGTATTAAAACAGACGGGAGTAGTTCTTGCAGTCGTGACCTTTTTTCTGATATTGATTTTTGCCTTTGATTTTGTTCTTTCTTTATTGTACACTCAACTTTTAGGATAGTATCGGAGTAATTATGACAAAGTCTGATAATGCAAATTGGTATGTCCTTCACACATATTCGGGTTACGAAGGTATGGTAAAGGATAACCTTGAAAAATTAATAGAAAACAATAACCTTTACGACAGAATTCTTGACATACAGATTCCCGAAGAGCAGGTTGTTGAGGAAAGAAAGGGAAAGAAAAAGGTTGTCAAAAAAAAGATGTTTCCCACTTATGTTTTTGTAAAACTTGTTTATGATAATAATTTATGGTATCTGCTTACAAATACAAGGGGAGTAACGGGTTTTGTCGGGCCTAACGGCAGGGCTATGCCCCTTAACGAAGACGAAATTAAAAGAATGCAACTTGAAAAAGTATCCGTTGCCATAAACTTTGCCGTTAACGACACTGTAAGGGTTTTATCGGGGCCGTTAGAAGGCTATATCGGCACGATTGACGAGATTGACTATAAGGCTCAGAAAGCAAAGGTTAATGTATCTATGTTCGGCAGGCAAACGCCCGTAGAGCTTGAATTTATGCAATTTGAAAAAATTTAACAGTAAAAAATAATAATATTGTATCAATATTATTAGTGGGAGAGATGCAAAATATATTGACTTAACCTGCATTTCGTTATACAACCACATATATGGAGGAATAATTATGGCTAAAAAAATTACGGCGACCGTAAAATTACAGCTTCCCGCAGGCAAGGCAACTCCGGGACCGCCCGTCGGCTCTACGCTCGGACCTTATGGTATTAATATACCGGGCTTTACCAAAGAGTTTAACGCTAAAACGCAGGAACAGGCAGGGCTTATTATACCTGTAGTGCTTACGATTTATCAGGACAGGTCCTTTACCTTTATATTAAAGACACCGCCCGCTGCGGTATTGATAAAAAAAGCCTGCAATATAGAAAAAGGTTCGGGCAATCCAAACAAGGAAAAGGTTGCTAAAATAACCAAATCGCAGGTAACGGAAATAGCTAAGCAAAAAATGGAAGACCTTAACGCTTCTTCAATCGAGTCCGCTGAAAAATTGATAGCGGGAACGGCGAGAAGTATGGGTGTTACTGTTGTTGATGATTAACTATTTGGCAAATTTATAAATATTGTGGGAGAATTTTTATTCGCTTACACCACAGGAGGTAAATAATGAAACACGGCAAAAATTATGAAGAAAGTTTAAAACTTTCTGATTTTACAAAAAGTTATGACGCTAAGGAAGCTTTTGACCTTGTGCTTAAAACGGCAAAGGCAAAATTTGACGAAACCATTGAATTTCATGTGCGTCTTGGAGTAGACCCCAAACATGCCGACCAGCAGGTCAGGGGCGTTGTGGTACTGCCAAACGGAACGGGTAAAAAAGTGCGCGTTCTGGTAATAGCAAAGGGAGACAAGGCAACCGAAGCGAATAACGCAGGCGCTGACATAGTGGGCGCAGAAGATATTATCGCAAAAATTCAAGGCGGCTGGTTTGAGTTTGATACCTGTATAGCTACTCCCGATATGATGGGACTTGTAGGCAGAATAGGTAAAGTGCTTGGTCCAAAAGGTCTTATGCCTAACCCCAAATCCGGCACGGTAACTATGGATGTGGCAAAGGCTGTTAAAGATGTTAAGGCAGGTAAAGTAGAATATAGGCTTGACAAAACCGCTATTATTCATTGTCCTATCGGCAAAAAGAGTTTTGGCAGCGAAAAGCTTGTAGAAAATTACAATACACTGTTAGATGCTATAATGAAGGCAAAACCTGCCGCAGCAAAGGGACAGTATATAAAAAGTATGACGATAGCAAGCACTATGGGCCCCGGTATTAAAATTAATATAAGGGCATAAATTTTACTTGACTATTTAATTAATGGCTGTTAAAATAATTTAATCATTGCCGCAGACAGCAAGTTTCAGTTTTTCTGATATAATTCTTAAAAATATTTAAGAGCTTGCCGAGGAAACATATTTTAAGCGAAGCTTTAAACTATAAGCTCGTGCCGAAGTGTTCCTTGCGGCACGGGTTTTTTTTAAATACTTTAAGGAGGTAATATATGACGAAAAAAATCAGCAAGCAACGTATTCAAAAAGAGGCGGTTGTCAAGTCTATTAAAGAGAAGATAAACAAATCCAAATCTATAATAATGGTTTCATTTAACGGGCTTACAGTATCGGAAGACACTGCGTTGAGAAAAGAATTGAGAGAACAAGGCATAGAATATAAAGTTTTAAAGAATTCTTTAATCAAAAGAGCGTTTAATGAGCTTGATTACAATCAGTTTGATAATGATTTAAACGGCACAACATCCGTTGCATTTTCTTATAATGATGAAGTCGCTCCCGCAAAGATTATTGCTGAAAACGCAAAAAAACTAAAAAACAAAATTGAAGTAAAATGCGGCTTACTCAGCGGCAATTATATTGATGCGGTTAAGGTTAAAGAGCTTGCAGCTTTGCCTACAAGAGAAGTACTTATCGCAAAAATGCTTGGTTCGCTCAATGCGCCCATTACAAAGTTTGCGGGCGTGCTTACGGCAACACTGAGAAGTTTGGTATATGCCGTTAAAGCGGTACAGGAAAAAAAGGCTCAGGCCTAAAAAAATCAAAAAAATAATTAAAAAATTTTGGAGGAAATATTATTATGGCAGATATTGCAAAAATTTTGGAAGAAGTAAAAGGTATGACGGTTATGGAGCTTTCTCAGCTTGTTAAAGCTTTGGAAGAAGAATTTGGAGTAAGCGCCGCCGCTCCCGTTGCGGTTGCTGCTGCGCCTGCAGCTGCTGCTGCTCCCGCTGAGGAAAAGACAGAATTTACCGTTGCTATAAAAGCACACGGAGCAAGCAAGCTCAACGTTATCAAAGCAGTCAGAGAGATTACAGGACTCGGACTTGCCGAAGCTAAAAACCTAGTAGAAAGCAACGGCGTTGTAAAAGAAAACGTTTCTAAATCTGAAGCTGATAAGGCTGCAGAAAAACTTAAAGAAGCCGGCGCAGAAATTGAAATAAAATAAGCAGACGGCTTTAAATTAAGCTATACTCTAAGGGGCGGCGTAAATTATGCCGCCTTTTTTCAGTGCATAGAATTTGGAAAAAGTAAATATTATGATATAATATATAATATTAAGAGGTTAGGCAATGTATATTATTGACGCTCATGCACATATATTCCCTGAAAAGATTGCGCAAAAAGCCGTACAAAATATCGGCAATTTTTACGGCTTGGCTATGAACAACAAAGGCGAAGCAAAGGATTTAATAGAAAGCGGAAAACAAGCAGGAATAAGCAGGTTTATAGTCAGTTCTACGGCTACGCAAACACAGCAGGTAAGGGCGATAAACAGTTTTATCAGTCATAGCGTAAATAAATTTAAAGAATTAACGGGGCTTATAACGCTGCATCCCGATAATACCATAAAGGAAATAGATGCCGAAATAAGCTTTGCGCAAAGTAATGGTTTAAAGGGTATAAAGCTGCATCCCGATTTTCAAAAATTTTGCATAGACGATAAAAGGGCATACAATATATATGCGTCGGCGCAGGGTGTGCTGCCTATACTGTTTCATACAGGCGATAAAAGGTACAGCTATTCAACTCCGCAGCGCCTTGCGAAAGTGGCAAAAATATTTAAAAAATTAAAATGTGTCGGCGCTCATTTCGGCGGTTACAGTGAATGGGAAAAGGTAAGCTGTTATAAAGGCACCCCTAATGTATATTTTGATACCTGCTCGTCTCTTAGCTTTTTAAGTGCGGACAGGGCGCAGGCGATAATTGCAGAGCTTGGCGCAGACAGATTTATGTTCGGCACGGATTTTCCTATGTGGCAGCACAAGGCAGAGCTTGAAAAGTTTTTTAATCTTGACCTATCCCAAAGTGTAAAGGAAAAAATACTTTACAAAAATGCTTTGAATTTTTACGGCATAAAGTAATGATTATTTACAAAAAATATAACAGAGGACGGCAATTAAAGTGAAAGAAAGAATAGATAGCGCGATTATGGGCGCATTAGAAAACTTAAAAATACCCCACTCTGCGTCATTGATAATAATAGACATAATTTATTTATTGGCTTTTTTTGCGTTATCCTTATTGGTATACTTTATTGTAAAGAAAACAGCATTTTATGTTATTAAAAGAATCACCGCAAAAACTAAAAAACAATGGGACAGCCTTATTAGCAGCAAGGCTTTACAGCGTGCGCTAAAAATTATACCCGCAGCTATAATATATTTTCTGTTATATTTAATGCCTCAAATAAAAGATATTTTAGAGTTGGTTTTGATGATTTATATTGCCCTTATGTCCTATTATACCATCAGCGCACTACTAGATGCGGTAAATATTATTTACGAAAAAAAATATAACGGCTTAGAAAAAAAGCCTATAACGGGTTTTCTAACAGTTGCCAAAATTGTCTTTTTTGTGATTATTCTCATTATTATATTGTCAAGGCTTTTAGGGCAAAGTCCTATATATATTATAAGCGGGCTTAGTGCGCTGTCGGCAATTACCCTGCTGATTTTTAAAGACGCAATACTCGGCATGGTCGCAGGCTTTCAAATTTCTTCAAACGATTTGGTGAGAATAGGCGACTGGATAGAAATGCCCAAATACGGAGCGGACGGCTTTGTTATGAGCATTTCGCTTACCTTTGTAAAGGTAAGGAATTTTGATTATACGATAACGACAATACCCGCATATTCTCTTGTGTCGGATTCCTTTAAAAATTGGAGAGGAATGTTTAAGTCGGGCGGAAGAAGAATT
>JAQVSX010000049.1 GCA_028700355.1 Clostridia bacterium | reverse complement strand
TACATATTTAAATGCGCAAGCTGCGGTGCACATAAAGTTTTTTCGCCGAAAGACCAGGCGCTGTTATGCAGACATTGCGAAAGCATTTCTGAATTTGAAATAAGCAATAAGGTATATAAAAAACCTTTTTCGCAGGCGGAAGAGGGCGATATTACCATGCAGCATAGCGAGACAGATAACGATATAGATGTTTTAACCTGTGCAAGTTGTGGTGCCGCTCTGAATTTGTTAAAGGGAGAAATTGCAGGGAAATGCCCGTTTTGCGGTACGGGAAATATTGTTTTAAAGGATAATATACAGGGCTTAAAGCCCGATGAATGTGTGCCTTTTACCATAGAGCCGCAGATAGCCGAGCAATCCTTTAAAAAATGGATAAAAAAGAGATGGTTTGCGCCCGGCGAACTTAAAAAAACAGCTCGTGCAGAGCAATTAAAGGGAGTTTATTCGCCCTGTTATTCTTTTGATACAAACAGCAGCAGTACATACAGGGGCGTATTAGGCAAAACATATGTTACCTATGTAGGCAGCGGCAAAAACCGCAGGGCAGTTACAAAAATAAGATATTTTCCCATAAGCGGCAAATTAGATAAAGATTTTTTTGATGTTATGGCAGAATGCAGCCCGCATTTTGACCAAAAAGTGCTTGACAAAATCAGGCCGTTTACGTTAGAAAAGCGTGCCGTTTATGATAAAGCGTTTTTAAGCGGTTTTTCGGCGGATAGCAACGATATAAGTTTAAACCAAGGCTGGCATAATGCCAAAGTAATTCTCGATAAAGATATTAAAAGGGCAATTCTTTCTAAATATAATCACGATGTAGTTCAATCGCTTACCGTAAACACAACATACGACGATTTAAAATACAGCTATATGCTTTTACCTGTATATTTATCGGGATATAAATATAAGCAGAAAATTTATAGTTTTTTTGTAAACGGCAATACAGGCAAAACATACGGTAAATTTCCCCTTTCGCCCCTTAAAATATTTTTTGCATTGCTCGGCATAGCCGCACTTATTGCGGCGGCAATATTAATATATAAATTTTATTTTATACCAAAAGCAGAATTACTTGCTGCAAGGGTATTTTTGAGACACTGACAAAAGTTTAATACCCCGCAGCTGCTTTGGGTATAATACCCTTTGTTTAGCGCCGTATTATATCAAAGTTATCAGATAAAAGCAGCCAGTTCTGAGGGAAGGGCAACCCTAATTTCCAATAACTTATTCCCCTCAGTCCTAAATTTTTAAGCAGATTAAATTTTGACTGTATGCTTCTCGCATCTTCAAACCATACTTTGTGCGCCGCTCCGTTTTCGTCCGTGTAATCAAAAAACGGTGCTTGTGCTGTTGTATCAAAAAATATTTCTGCGTTAAAACGCCTCGCAATCTCTATTGCCTGTTGAGGGCTTACAGCCCTTGCAAACTGTCCTCCTTCTACAAACGGCAGAGTCCAGTCATAGCCGTAAAGGTTTTGCCCCATCATAATTTTTGAAGCGGGAATTTCTGTAAGCGCATACCGCAGCACTCTTTCGACTTCGTTAATAGGCGAAACGGGAAGGGGAGGACCGCCTGAAAAGCCCCATTCGTAAGTCATTATAATAACAAAATCCATTAACTTGCCGTGTGCTTTATAATCGTGCCCCTCGTACCATTGACCGGGCTGATTAGCCTCGACCTTGGGCGCAAGCGCACTGGAAACCAAAAAACCACGTTCTCTTAAAAGCGGTGCGGCTTTTGCTAAAAAGTTATTATATAGCTGTCTCGTTTCGGGCGGTATAAATTCAAAATCAAAATGAATGTCGCTAAATACTCCTACTCTTTCAGCCTCGCCGATAATGTTTTGTATGAGCAAATCGGTGACCGCTTCGCTTTGCAGAATATCTCTCGCAAGCTCTGCGCTAAACTCCCCTTGCTCTATATTTGTTATAACCATCATAGGCGATGCCTGTGCAGATAAATCTATTATTTGCTGTATATTTGGGGGAGGGGTAAGAGTACCGTCTCTGTTTGCCTGATAACTGAACAGAGCAAGATAAGTTAGGTATGGGTTTGCTCTTTGCAAGTCCTCGGTAATAACCAAAGACAAAGTTTCGCCGACGGATTCGATATAAGCGTTTGTTTCTATCGCAACCTTGGGCATAGGCGGTATGTAAAGTCTTTGACCAATATTTAATGCAGAATTTGCGTCTATACCGTTTATCCTCGCAAGCTCTGTGTAATTTAAACCAAATCTTCGGGCAATAAGCCAAAGGCTGTCTCCCGGCTGCACAAAATAATAGCTGCCGTATATAGGTATTACTATTGTCTGACCTATTACAAGGCTTTGAGGGTTTGGCAGTTCGTTAGCCGACACAATATCGCTTACGGTAGAGTTAAACGCCCTTGCTATATTAAAAAGGGTATCGCCCTCTCTTATTGTATATATTTGCATAACTACCTCATAAAAAAATTTGATAATACCATATTATGTTTTTTGCGTGTTAAATGATACGCAGGGTATATTTTGGCGTAAAAAAAGCGGCTTAAAAAATAAGCCGCTTAAAATGTGTTGCAAATATAATTCTGTATTTAGAGATTCCCGTATTGTTTAATCAAAGCTTGTCCGTATTCAAAGCATTTGGTTAAAGCTTCATTATCGGGCATCCATAAAGCTCGTATACCGTCGTTTATTATTTCAAAGCCGCATTCCTTTAATTTTGCGGTTATTTCTTTTACCGCTTCGCCGCTCCAACCGTAAGTGCCGAAAGCCGCCGCACTTTTGCCTTTAAACTTTAAGCCCTTAATCATTTCAAGCACTCCGCTGATAGAAAACAAATAGCCGTTGTTTATGGTAGAGCTTCCCATTAATACGGTGTGAGAGCGAAATACCTCTGTCATAATATCGTTTTTGTCATATTTTGCGGCATTGAGCAGTTTTACCGTTACCTTATCGTCCTTTGATTTGATTCCGTCGGCTATTGCCTGCGCCATTTTTGCCGTTCCGTTCCACATGGTATCGTAAATAATTGATATTTGATTTTCACTGTAAGAGTCTGCCCATTTTAAATAAGTTTCGATAATTTGTAAGGGATTATCTTTCCATATTACGCCGTGGCTTGTGCATATCATATCTACGGGCAGATTAAAGCTTAAAACTTCCTTTATTTTTTTTGTTACAAATGCCGAAAAGGGAGTAAGAATATTTGCATAATATTTTATTGCCTCTTCGTATAACTGGCACCTGTCCGCTTTGTCGTTAAAAAGAGATTCCGTTGCATAGTGCTGCCCGAAAGCGTCGTTTGAAAACAATATATTTTCTCCCGTCATATAGCTTAGCATTGTATCGGGCCAATGCAGCATAGGGGCTTCGATAAATATTATTTTGTTTAAGCCGATATCGAGTGTATCGCCTGTCTTTACGGTAACAAAATTCCAATCCTGATGGTAATGCCCTTTTAAAGATTTAACTGCATTTGCGGTGCAGTATATTGGCGTTTGCGGAATAAGTTTCATAAGTTCGGGCAATGCGCCGCTGTGGTCAATCTCCGCATGGTTTATTATTATATAGTCGATTTCGCTGAGAGGAATCACCTTTGACAGATTTTCTACAAATTCTTTGCCGTAGGGCAGCCATACAGTATCTATCAGTACATTTTTTCGGTCTTTTACTAAATAAGAGTTATAAGAAGTACCTCTGTTAATAGAATACTCATTGCCGTGAAATCTTTTTAATTCCCAGTCAACCTTGCCTACCCAAGTTACCTTTTCCGATAATTTTTTAATCATATAAACCTCCGATTAAATTAATACTATTATACTTGAAAAATATAAATTCCCATACTATATTTTAAACAAAATAACGGCGATTAAACTTTTTGCTTAATAAAACCTGTATATCATTGTTTTTTTTACTTATTTGAATTATAATAATAACATTATACATATCAAGGAGCAAAATATTGATTGATATCAGTCAAATAAATTATATCAAAGCAAAAAAGGGCTTTATTTGCGATATGGACGGAGTTCTGTATCACGGGAACAAACTTCTTGACGGGGTAAAAGATTTTTATAATTGGCTAAGTGATAACGGCAAAGATTTTTTATTTTTGACAAATTCAAGCGAGCGTTCACCCAAAGAGCTTAAACAAAAGCTTGCCCGTCTTGGGCTTGAAGTAGACGAAAAGCATTTTTACACAAGTGCACTTGCCACCGCTAATTTTTTAAAATCGCAGTGCCCCGGCGGCAGAGTGTATGCGATAGGAGAAGCGGGGCTTGTAAATGCCCTTTACGACGCAGGCTTTACCATAGACAAACACAATCCCGATTATGTGGTACTTGGCGAAACGAGAACGCTCAATTACGAAATGATAGAGCGTGCGACATTGCTTGTCAGAAGGGGGGCAAAGCTGATAGGCACAAACCCCGATACCACAGGCCCTACCGAAAAAGGATTGGTGCCTGCGACAAGGGCGCTTATTTCTCCCATTGAAATGGCTTCGGGCAAGACGGCGTATTTTTTAGGCAAGCCCAATCCCCTTATGATGAGAATAGGTTTAAAAATGCTTGGTTGCAGCAATCAGGATACATGCATAATCGGCGACAGAATGGATACCGATATTATTGCGGGAATAGAAAGCGAAATTGATACCGCATTAGTACTTACAGGTGTTACAGATATGGAAAACATAAATAATTATCCCTACAAGCCGATGTTTATATTAGACGGCGTAGGCGATATTTCAAATAAATAAAAAAGGGCTAAAATATATGATTAAAAAATTTTTTACATCAGAAAGCGTTACAGAAGGGCATCCAGATAAAATCTGCGACCAGATTTCAGATGCTATACTTGACGAAATTTTGCGTCAGGATAAATATGCGAGGGTTGCCTGCGAAAGCGTGATAACGACAGGCGTTGTGTTGGTTACGGGTGAGATTTCCACAAAATGCTATGTGGATATACCTTCTATTGTCAGAAAGACAATAATGGAAATAGGCTATACAAGGGCAAAATATGGTTTTGACGGCGAAACCTGCGGAGTTTTAACCGCCGTTCATGAGCAAAGCCCCGATATAGCAATCGGTGTTGACAGCGGAGGTGCAGGAGACCAAGGTATGATGTTCGGCTATGCCTGCAAGGAAACGCCGGAATATATGCCGCTGCCTATCACCTTGGCGCATAAATTAACTATGCAGATTTCTGCCTTGCGCAAGAGCGGAGAGCTGCCTTACCTGCGCCCCGACGGCAAAAGTCAGGTTACGGTAGAATATAACGACGGACAGCCGTCGAGGGTAGATGCCGTTGTAATATCCGTTCAGCATTCTCCTGACGTTACTATCGAAAAGCTACGGGAGGACATTAAGGAAAAGATTATTAATAAAGTTATACCTTTAAAATATCTTGACGAAAATACAAAAATATTAATAAATCCGACGGGAATTTTTGTGATAGGCGGGCCTCAGGGAGATAGCGGACTTACGGGCAGAAAGATAATTGTAGATACTTACGGTGGCTATTGCGCCCACGGCGGCGGAGCTTTTTCGGGAAAAGACCCGACCAAAGTTGACAGAAGCGCCTCTTATATGGCTAGATATATCTGTAAAAATATTGTTGCGGCAGGCATTGCCGAAAGGATTGAATTGCAAGTTTCGTATGCCATAGGTGTTGCTCAGCCCGTATCTTTATTTATAAACACTTTTAACACCGCAAAGCTGAGCGACCAAAAAATAATAGAAATAATAAACAGCGAATTTGATTTGTCCCCTCAAAAAATAATAGAAAAGCTTGATTTGCGAAGACCTATATATAAA
>JAQVSX010000048.1 GCA_028700355.1 Clostridia bacterium | reverse complement strand
AGTTTGTCTTCTATGCCGCCTTTAAAAAGCATATTGAGCAGCCTTTGGTCTCCGCCGCCGTGAGTACCGCTTGATTTGGAAAATATTATTTTTTGGGTTTCGCCGCTATGTTTAAATATCTTTATTACATAGTTTGGATTATCTGCCCCCGCACCTTCGTAAATTTCTTCTGCCTCTATGCGCGCATCCGTTCCCGTAATGCTTATGCGGTAGCCTTCATATGGGTTGTATGTTGTAAGAGTATAGGTTGCAAGCGCCCCCTTATTATACAGAACGGAAAGCGACATACTGTCATATATGTTTACCTCGTCGGAAAAAGGACAGGCATCACGCATATAACCGTCATTTATTTCGGCATCGGCATATAATTCCTTTAATAAAATGTCTTCTTTAAAGTCCCAATAATATTCGCAGTCGTTTTTATGAGCGCAAGCAGAGCATCTTATTCCCTTAATATCTCTGTTTGCACCGAAATAATTAAGTCCGCCCAACGCCGTAACGGTTTTGGGAGTATCGCCGAGCAGCCATGTGCAGATATCGAGATGGTGGGTAGACTTATGAACCAATAATGTGCCGCTGTTTTCTCTTTTTCTGTGCCAGCGCCTGAAATAATCGCTTCCGTGCCATTTGCCAAGCAGATATTCGTAATTAATATTTAATATTTTGCCTATCCTGTTTTGTATAATCAGTTCCTTCAAGCGCGCGTAATAGGGCATAAACCTGCAATTGAATGTTACCGTAACTTTTCTGCCCGTGCGCTTTTCGGTTTCGATTATCTGCCTGCATTGTTTTTCGTCGGTTGCGAGCGGTTTTTCGCAGATAACATCGCAGCCCTTTTCCATAGCCCTTATGCAGTATTCGTGATGCTTGCTGTCTATTGTTGTAACTATTACCGCATCGGGCTTTACGGTATCTAACATTTTGTCAAAATCTTCAAATACCTGTATTTTATCGCTTATTGTGCGGTTAAAATAACGGCTTCTCGTTATGTTTGTATCGTAAATACCTTCGATTGACACGCTGTCTTTAAAATTTTCTGTAAGCGATTTCGCAAACATTCCGTAGCATCTTGAGCCTGCCCCGACTATACAATATTTTTTCATAGCTTTATCCTTTAAAAATTTAAGATAAAAAAATTATAGCACAAATTATTATATGTTTCAATAAATAAATTGCTTAATAAGACTGATATTACAGATATTTTGCCTAAACTTTTTATGCCTTAGCCCTGATATTTTTTCTGTATTTTTGCGGCGATAACCCTAACTTTTTTTTAAACTGGCTGCTCATATAATTGGCGGAGTTAAAGCCTGTGCGCTCGGCTATTTCGGTAAGGCTAAGCTTTGTGCTTAACATTTTTAAGGTTTCACCGAGGCGAACGTTGAGTATGTACTCGCTTAAATTAAAATTTGTTACCTTTTTAAACAGATGTGATAGATAAAAGGCGCTGATAAAAAACTTTTTTGCCAAGTAGTCAAGACAAAGATTTTCGTTGTATTTTTTTGTGATATAATTCATTACGTCGCTTATCAGCTTATTTTTGTAATTATAGCGGCGGTTTTGCGGCTGCTCCTGCCGACGCAACATTATTATAAAAATTTCCGTAAGTTTAAGCGCTATATAATTTTGGCGGTAACGGCTGTCTGTGTTTTCGTTTTCCTCCATTAGAGAATTAATAAGCGAAAGTATTTTTGGGTTTTCATAAGAATCACGTATAATACTATTAAAAAATTCGCTGACTATTTCTTTATCTAAGTATTGAGATATAAAATCGTCGTCAAAATATATTATCAGACGCTTAAAAACCTTGCCTTCTGTACTGTGGTACATATGCGGTTTAAGCAGTACAAACATACCGGGGCTTATAGAATAGGCTTTGTTGGTGATAAAATAATCACGTGAGCCTTCCAACAGAAAAAAAAGTTCGTAAAAATTATGCGAATGTTCGCTTGTCTGATACAATACATCTTTTTTTAATAATTCTATATTAATAAAGCTCATAATGTAAATTTTATACCTAATATTGTTATATGTCAATATTATTATAACAATATATATGTAATCTTAATGTAATAAGGCAATATTATTTAAGAAATTTATATTATATTGTGTTATAATATATGTGATTATTTTAATTGTGAGGTATTTATGGTAAAAATTTATGATGACGCAAAAAAGCTTGGCAAGGCTGCTGCGGAAAAAGCCGCTGAAATTATTAACGACAGCATAAGGGAAAAGGGTTATGCCCGTATTGTACTGTCTACAGGGGCAAGCCAATTTACTTTTTTTGAAGAGTTTGTAAGGCAAGATATTGATTTTTCTAAGGTGGAAATGTTTCACCTTGACGAGTACATAGGCATCGGCGAGGAGCATCCCGCAAGTTTTTGCCGCTATTTAAAGGAAAGGTTTACATCTAAGGTTAGGCTTAAAAACGCTTATTTTATTGACGGCACAAAAAACCCGCAGCAAGTAATAAAACAGGTCAGCGCAGAGCTGCTGAAAGCACCCGTAAACCTTGGACTTATCGGTATTGGCGAAAACGCCCATATAGCATTTAACGACCCCCCCGCAGATTTTGATGATAACAATTGCTATAAAATTGTTAATCTTGACGAAAAATGCAAGCGGCAGCAGGTAGGCGAGGGCTGGTTTAAGAGCGTTGACGATGTCTGTAAACAGGCAATTACTATGACCTGCAAGCAGATTATGAAATGCGAAAATATTATTTCTGTTGTGCCTTACAAGGTAAAGGCTGAGGCGGTTAAGGCTATGCTTGAAAATGAGCTTACTCCGAATATTCCTGCAACATTGCTTAAACAGGCAAAATCATTTACGCTTATGCTTGACATTGACAGTGCCGCTTTAATAAAAGAATAACAAAAATAATTTTCAAAACATATATAAAAACAGTTGAATTTATTATAAAAATATGTTAACATAATTATAGCCATAGCAGAGAATAGAAAAGTTTAGAAATAGTATTAGAACAGCCTTAGCGGTGCATATTTAGAAATGCGCTTACAGATTATATTCATACTGACTTTTTGCCGTGCTATGCACGGCTTTTTTTTATCTCTGAACGGTAAATAAATTTCGGAGGAGCAAAGAAAATGAACAGCGACAGATTGAAGGTAGTATTGGACGAAAGGGAGATACCTAAGCAGTGGTATAATATTCAGGCGGATATGCCTAATCCGCCTCCGCCGCATATAAGCTCGCAGACTTTTAAGACGGCGACGCTTGAAGACATGACAGCTCTTTTCCCAAAAGAAGCACTTATGCAGGAATATTCCCGTGAAAGGTATATTGATATACCCGCACCGGTAATAGAGGAGTATAAAAAATACCGCTGCACTCCGCTTATAAGGGCAAAGTCCTTTGAAAAAGCGTTAGGCACAAACTGTAAGATTTTTTATAAGTACGAGGGCGGCAACGCTACGGGCAGCCATAAGCTTAACACTGCGCTTCCTCAGGCGTTTTACAACAAAAACGAGGGCATTAAGCGCATAACGACGGAAACGGGCGCAGGTCAATGGGGTACTGCTATTGCTATGGCGTGCAGCCTTTACGGTATGGAATGCGTCGTGTATATGGTAAGGGTAAGCTATCAGCAAAAGCCGTACAGAAAAATATTTATGGAAACCTTCGGCGCAGATGTTTACGCAAGCCCGTCTGACAATACCGTTATCGGCAGAAATTATTTGAAGGAAAACCCCAACCACAGCGGAAGTCTGGGAATTGCCATAAGCGAAGCCGTTGAGGACGCTGTACAAAGGGAAGACAGCCATTATTCGCTGGGCAGCGTGTTAAACCACGTTTGCCTGCACCAAACGGTTATTGGTTTAGAAGCAAAAAAACAGTTTGACGTGTTTGGCGAGTACCCCGATATAGTAATCGGCTGCCACGGCGGCGGAAGTAATTTTTCGGGCATAGCAAATCCTTTTTTAGAGGATAAAATAAGATTCGGCAAAAAAACAAGGGTTATCGCCGTAGAATCTGCCGCCTGCCCCACGCTTACAAAGGGTATTTATTCTTACGATTACGGCGATTCGGCAAAAATAGGTCCTATCGCTTTGATGTACACCTTAGGGCACGATTATATACCCTCGGGCATACATGCGGGCGGACTTAGGTATCACGGGGCATCGCCTTTGGTTTCTTCATTGCTTAACGACAAGCTTATAGAGGCTCAGGCATATTCGCAGCAGGAAATATTGGAAATGGGTTTGACTTTCGGAAAATCCGAAGGCATTATACCTGCGCCTGAATCTTCACACGCTATAATGAGCGCCGCTTACGAGGCAAAAAAAGCCGACGAAGAGGGGGTAAGAAAAACCATATTGTTTAACCTTTCGGGGCATGGATATCTTGACCTTTACGCATACGAAAAGCTACTAAGCAAAACGCTGGAAAATTCTGACTTTGATGCTAAGGATATGGACAGCGCACTAAAAAAATTGCCAAAAATAAACGCCTGATAAGCGGTTAAAATTATCAAAAAACCCCTTAACGTAAAGTTCAGGGGTTTTTTGGTGTTATATAATTCGACTTTACTGAACTGATTTTATTTGATAAAATATTATCGTTAAAGTATAAGTTAAATAAACAGATAAGGAGCTATAAGTTGTGTTAATTACTGTATTTGAGGCGGCTATGATATTATTGTTTGGAATATCTTGGCCGTTTAATGTGATTAAATCTTGGCGTGTGCGCTCTGCAAAGGGCAAAAGCCTTCAATTTTTATTGCTGATATTTATCGGTTATATTTGCGGCATTGTTTCTAAACTGTTAAGCGCATTTTACGGCGATTTCTTTAACAATTGGCTGCATTATATGCTTTTTTGCTTTTATTGCCTTAATCTTGTTATGGTAGCTGCCGATATATGTCTGTATTTCCGCAATAAAGCTCTGGACAGGGTGGTAAATGATAAAATATAACAAATCTGAATTAGAAGAATCTCTCAAACAATTTATATCATTAATTAATAAAAGCGAAAAGGTTCTGTTAAAATTAAAAGAAAACAGTTCAAGTTATACATTGACTATAAGGCGGATTAAGGCATATCATACTGCCGTTTCGCTTATAGAAAAGGAGTTGTCTGACATTCGGGCAAAGCTTTATCCTATTATTTTATCGGAGTATAATGCTAAATGGAAAGATTGGTATAACACTGAAAAAACCTTAATAGAAAAGTATATGAGTAAAGAGAGTATCATTATAAACCATATCGGAAGCACTTCGGTGCCGGGACTTGTGTCAAAGCCAATAATAGATATTTTGCTTGAAATTGATAAAAAAACCGATTTACAAGAGATTAAATCTGCATTTGCTAAAATAAAATATGTTTGCTTAGAAAAGCAAACAATCGATACAAATGATATTATGCTTTTTATTAAAGGGTATACAGACAAAGGTTTTGCCGAAAAAGTATTTCATATTCATGTCAGATACAAAGGTAATCGGGATGAAATAATTTTTAGAGATTTTTTGTGTGCTAATTCGAAAACTGCAAAAGAATATGCGAAGTTAAAATTGAGGTTAAAGAGCGATTACGAATTTGACCGTGATGGATATACTAATGCTAAACGAGATTTTATTGTTAAGATTGTAAATCAAGCCAAAGGCAAGAATAAAGTAAATTGATGTATTTATATGGGTGATTCTTGGCGATAAATATAGTTTCTAAACTGATATCCGCATTTTACGGCGATTTCTTTAACAATTGGCTGCAATATATGCTTTTTTGCTTTTATTGCCTTAATCTTGTTATGGTAGCTGCCGATATATGTCTGTATTTCCGCAATAAAGCTCTGGACAGGGATATGCCCCCTTAAAATTGTACCGGTTAGAAAGTTAGTAATGATATAATAAAGGCGAGAGCCAAAAGGAGATTACTAACATGGCAAAAATAAAAAACAGTAAAAATAA
>JAQVSX010000047.1 GCA_028700355.1 Clostridia bacterium | reverse complement strand
AAATGTTTTTGCTTTTTATCAGCTTTAAGCAAATGTTTTTTTAAAAGGGTGTAAGCCTTTACAGCCTTACACCCTTATGTTATCATAAACCTTTAATATTTGTCAATTAAATGATTATAAATAATGGGATTTCCCTAAAATATTTTTTAATCGTGTTTGTATTCAAGCAAATCTTTTTCGTAAAGTTTGTTTTCAAAATTCATTTCGTTTAAATAATACAGCAGAGATTTCTTGTCAAAATTAAATTTAAGCTTATACGCAAAAAGCTGCTGTTTTTTTGCCCCGTAAGATTTATTAACAGCTTCCTTTCCGTACTTGCCGTCTCCAAGCACAAAATGACCTATATGAGCCATATGCGCCCTTATCTGGTGCGTTCTTCCCGTGATTAAATTAATATTAACCATAGAAAGACCGCTAAACTCGTCTGTTACCTCATATTCGGTAGTAATAGGCACATAGCCCTTGCCGCTTTTATCGCTTACATATACCGTAGATTTCTTTCTATCCTTAAACAAAAAGGCGTTAAGGCGTGCGCTTTTTTCCTTAAAAGCGCCAACGCAAAGCGCAATATACTGTTTTTTAACGGTCCTTAAATTAAATGCCTTGTATATTTCTTCATACGCTTTTTGATTTAATGCGAAAACCAGCAGCCCGCCCGAATTTCTGTCAAGTCTGTGGCAGGGTCTGACATATTTGTATTCGCTTTCAAGTATTGAGGTAACAGAATTGCTGCCTTCTGTTTCTATATCCTGAGTTTTATCAACAATTAATATATTATCGTCTATATAAAAAAGCTTTACCAAATCCTTCTTTTCTTCTATCTGAGAAATAAAAAGCTGAACGGCATCGTTTTTTCTTAATAATATGTTATTATTTATTCTTTTACCGTTTACCCTTATATCTTTTTTCCTGAGCAGCATATTTAGCTTTGCAAAAGGTATTTCGGGGTATCTTCGGTTTAACATTTTAAGAATTTTTTCTTCGCCCTTTTCGCATATCAATTCTATCAGCATTATTACCTCTTTATTTTTCTTGATGCTTATTGTTTTCGCTTATAATCTTTTCAAGTTCTTTTATAAAAGTTTCTGTATCCTTAAACTGACGGTAAACCGACGCAAACCTGATATACGCCACGTCGTCAATTTTTTTAAGCCCCGTCATAACAAGCTCGCCAATGCGTTTGCTCGTTATTTCCTGTTCCAGCGTGTTAAACACCTGTTTTTGTATATCTTCAACCAGCTCGTCTATTTTATACATAGGAACGGGGCGTTTTTCGCATGCCTTTATTATACCTTTTTTTATCTTAGCAGGGTCAAAGCTCTCTCTGTTGCCGCCGCTTTTTACCACAAGCAGCGGTGTCGCCTCTATATATTCGTAAGTTGTAAACCTTTTTCCGCAGCTTACACATTCCCTTCTGCGCCTTATTCTTGCTCCGTCTTCAGTCGAACGTGAATCTATTACCTTGCTTTCAGTGCTTCCGCAGAATATGCATTTCATAAGCCCCCCTGTTACCTTATTATTATTTTGTTAAAGTGCTTGCTTTTGTGCTGTTCAAGATATTTTTCAAGCTTTTCTTCGTCTTCTTTTTTATATTTAAGGGGTTTAGTCAGTCCCTTTAAAGTCAGCCCGCCCTTGATATTGTTGGAAAATATAACCGTCCTGCGCTTTTTGTCAATATAATAATCGTAAATATTATGCCAATAGGTAATTTTTCCGCCGGTATACAGAGCGTTTTTTGTAATTCCGCCTGCGCTGCATTGCATAATAAATATATGCATAATGCCCGATACAATTGCGGCAGCAAGCGAAACGGTATTTTCTGTAACACCTGAAAAATGCCAAAGCGCATATACCAAGCAAAGTGAAAGCAATATAAACAACCAAGTAAAATATGACGGCAAATACAGTCTTAATATTATTTCCGATTTTAAAAATTTTCTGCTCCTGATAATTATCACAGTAGAAGAGATAATATTTACCAAAATAATAATTGAAGATAATACTATTACGGTGAGTAATATTTGATTTTCTTCCGTCATAAAATTTCCCAAAAATATTTAATATTAAAATTTTACCATATAATTAAAATATTATCAACATATTTAGCTTTACCTGCAATTTAGCGCTAAAAAGATAAAAAATTCATAATTGCTGACGCAATTACAGCGTTGCTGTGTGCGTACTAATAGTACGCCGCTTTTTTTGAAACTGTCGAAATTATCCCTTGCGTAAGCAAGCTTCCGCAGACGATAATTCCTATGTTATTAAAAAGCAAGCATTGTTTGCTTGCTTAAATTAACAATATACTGTTACTATTGCAACTCTTCTAATATTTGCTGCTTTGTATATTTAAACTTTTCGGAAATTTCAAGCAGATAACGCTGCCGTCCATTATAATCAAGCGTTTTTATATACTCTTGGTCAACAAGTCTTGTCAATGGATTAATCACATTGCCCTCTTCTAATATTGCCTTAACTTTATCGTAAAACTGCTTGTCTTCTTCGGTAAATCTCTTGCCAAGAGTGCCGCACTTTGTAACATTTTGATAGTTTTGGATTCCCTGTTCGTTATTTTTATAAAAACCATTTTTTAACCTTGCCTTAGCATCTGCCGCAAGAATTTTCAGACTGCTTTTAGATTTTGTCTTTGACATAGTATACCCCTACCAAAATAGTTGCCTTACAAAAATAACGCCTGATGCTTTTAGTTACAGACGTTATGGTTTTTTTCCTATGACTTCATGCTGCGCTTTCTTGCAGCTTCAGCTTTTTTCTTGCGTTTAACGCTTGGTTTCTCGTAATGCTCCCTTTTTCGCAAATCGCTTATAATTCCGTCTCTGGAACATTTACGCTTAAAACGGCGTATAGCACTGTCTAAAGACTCATTATCGCCTACTTTAACAGTTGACATTCGCTTGACTCAACCCTCCTATGCCCAATATTGCAGGGCAAATATTTTTTCCTATTTTATACTAAACAATTTTTATTTTTTTGTCAAGTAAAAGCTAAGCGTCATAAAATATTAATATTCTATGAATAACTACAATAAATCTTCCGCCTTATACTTTGGAGAAAAATACAGCTTATCTTTTTTATCGGCTATTTCTTTTTTATATACATACTGCCACTGCTCAGCAGAATATTCTTCAACCGTTACGGAAACAAATTTTTCAGACACGCCAAGCTGAGTGCAAATTGCCTTAGCAAGCGCATTTGCAGCGCCTTGTTTTTGCTCCTCCGTCCTGCCTTCAAGCATTTTGATACTGATATGAGGCATAAAAATTCCTCCTTATACTATATTATAGGGGTTAGCAGTCTCATAAACCTTTCTGCAGCCTTTTGATTTATCGGTCTTAGCGCAATGCTCTTTCTCGTAAGCTCTACGCTGTCCTTAATGTCCTCCCTTATTGCCTGAAAAAGCTTTTGGTTAAACTTTTTATCATAAATAAAGGTGGTTATCTCAAACTGCAAAACAAAGCTGCGAATGTCTATATTAAAGCTTCCCACGCTGGAAATTTCGTCATCTATCAATAATGTTTTGCTGTGCAGAAAGCCCCTCTTTTCATAGACCTTTACGCCGTGTTTTACAAGCTCGTTTACGTATGAAAGCGTTGCGTAATGCACCGCCTTTTTGTCGGCTTTCTGGGGTATAACTACCCTTACGTCTATTCCGCTTCTAGAGGCTGTTATCAGCGCAATCATAAATGCGTCATCCGGTATAAAATAAGGAGTCTGCAAATATATCCTTTTTCTTGCGCCGTATATAGCCTTAATATACGCCTGTTGAATTAATCCCTCTTTGGAATCAGGTCCGTCAGATAATATCTGCACACATAAATTATTCTTTATGTTATGGTCGGCAAGCTTAATTTGGTTATCCTGCTCTGTCGCAAAGTTATAATCCTGCATTACACGCAAATTTAAATGCATTGCAGCGGTGCCCTTTATTTTTAGATTACAATCCTTCCACGGCGATAAATAACTATTCTTGCCTAAATACTCATCACCGATATTGCTGCTGCCCATAAATGCGCAAACTCCGTCAATAACGGCAATTTTTCTGTGGTTTCTGTAATTTAAATTTCGGTTAAATATTTTAAAACGGGAGGGTAAAAACGCACACACTTCCCCGCCGCTCTTTATAATACAGTCAAAAAAGTTTTTTCTTAAACCCATACAGCCGATATCGTCATATAAAAGGCGGACTTTCAGCCCCTCAAAAGCCTTTTTGGCAAGCAAATTAATAAATTCCCTGCCGCTGTCGTCATCCCTTATAATAAAGAACTCTACATTAATAAAATCCTTTGCGCCTTCTATTTCTCTCAGTAAATCGCTGTAATAATTACTTGTATCTGTAAACAGTTCTACATCGTTGTCTGTTGAGCATAAGCAGTCGTTATCTAGGCTGAAAGTTATAAGCTCTTGTGAAAAATCGCTTAAACGGCATTCGTCAACATAGTCTTTTTGCTTTTTCACAAGCCGCTGGTACTTTATGTCTTGATTATATTTGTGAAGAAATTTTTTTCTTCTGCCAAGGCTGGGGCCTCTTCCTAAAAATATATACAGTATAAGCCCAAGTACCGGAAGCAGCAGCAGTATAATACTCCACATCAGCACGCTGGTAGCCTGTTTTCGTTCAAAAAAAATTAAAAATAATGAGATAAAAACATTTATTAAATAAATTATCATAAGTAAGTCAGTATTTGTCAATTTAAACAAATTTCTCCTATATATTTAGCTTGTCTATGCAATTATAGACTATGTAAATAGCAATTCAATAAAGCAAAATACTATACTTATATAAATAATAACACTATTTTTAAACAATTGCAATGGTTTATTTAAAATATTTTATACCCGACTCAAAAACTTTCATATCAAATCTGCCATCAATGTTTTTATACAGGTTGTTTTCATACCTTTCAGTATGCCCCATTTTGCCAAAAATCCTTCCGCACGGCGATGTTATGCCCTCTACCGCATAGTAAGAGCCGTTAGGGTTAAAGGGTCTTGCAACTGCCGCATTACCCTCAAAATCCGCATACTGTGTGGCAATCTGACCATTATTTATCATTTGCTCTATCTGTTGCTTGTTGCAGTAAAATCTGCCCTCTCCGTGGGAAACAGGTACTGTATAAACCTCTCCCGTATTTACGCCGTATAACCAAGGCGATTTATCAGATGCCACCCTTATTTGACATAACGAAGAAATATGCCTAGATATATTGTTAAATGTTAGCGTCGGACTATCGCTATTTTGAGGCGTGAATTCTCCGTATGGCAACAGTCCCATTTTTATCAAAGCCTGAAAGCCGTTGCAAATGCCCAGTATCAAACCCTTTCTTTGCTTGTAGAGCTTTGTTATACTCTCACAAATTCGGGGGTTTCTTATTGTCGTGGCAATAAATTTACCGCTTCCGTCAGGCTCGTCGCCTCCGGAAAATCCTCCCGAAAATACAGTTATCTGGCTTTGGTCTATATATTTTGCTATTATTTCAACGCTTTGCTCAATCTCTTGGGGAGATAAATTCTTTACAACAAATACCGTAACCTTTGCGCCCTGCTCCAAAAACCTTTTTGCCGTATCGTATTCGCAATTAGTGCCGGGAAATATCGGTAAAAATACATTGGGGCGGGCAAATTTATCGGGGCATATAATTATTTCAGAGGCTTTTTTAACATAATTTATGTTTTCGGCTTCCTTTGCCGCTTCGGCATTTAAAGGAAATATTTTTTCCAAAGTCAGCGACCAAGCGCTTTGCGCCTGTTCTCTGTAAATCTGTTCATTGTCAAAATAATAATCCTCTCCCTCAGGCAGAGTTTCCCCAATATAAACATTTTCAAAGCCGTCAAGTTTTTGAATATCTTTTGCCGATATTATTATTGTTCCCAAAAGAGGAGAAAATAAATCTGAATTTTTATTAAATTTAAAGCCAAGCCCATTACCCATACAGCTTTTCACAACTGCACAGGCTGCACCGCCATGTTCGCTGATTGTGGCAAAATCTATATTG
>JAQVSX010000046.1 GCA_028700355.1 Clostridia bacterium | reverse complement strand
ATTATGGAGAAGTACCCAAGTGGTTGAAGGGGCTCCCCTGCTAAGGGAGTAGACCGTAATTAAGCGGTGCGAGAGTTCAAATCTCTCCTTCTCCGCCATTGACGGACGGCAGAACGGATACAAACGTTTTGCCGTTTTTCTATGTCCAAAAACCGTTTTTATAGCGGTTTTTTATCATTTTCTGTACTTTTCACACCTTTTATTGTCTAATGTTACTTTTTGTTCGCCGTTACACTTGCACTTTTTATGTTTTATGGTTTGAACCTTGCACACCTGTCCCCTTTTTGTTCGCCACCTTTTTGTTCGCCGTTCTATACCCTTTGAATTCGTCCTTTGAATTCCAAAATTAATCAATAATTCAATTCAGCCATAAAATGAAAAAAGACGTTTCGGTGTTAACCGTCTCCGCCCTTTACAAAAATAATATTCAATCTTAAACAAAGAGTAGTTTGACAACATTCCGTATATATCGGATTTCAGATTTCCACAGAATGATAGTTTAATAATTGCAGAAGAAATGATTGATTAAATATTCTTGACATGGAATTACTTTATTAAAATAATGATATTGCCCTTATTGATTTAAAATATCCATTTTCTTTTTATATTCCATTTAGTATAATAAAACAGCAATACAATATATCCCGCTAAAAATAAAATATTAATTACATATTAATAGAGCCGTTTTGAGTTATAGCATAATTAAGCATATCTGCTCCGTATGTCAAAGGCAGACAATAGAAAATTAACTGCAGAAAAACAGGAAATTGTTTATAGGGAGAAACAATCCGCATAATCCACTTCAGATTTAATGCACTAAAATTTTATATCTTTAATTAACTTTATTTCGCTCTAATGCGTATAGTCTATGTACCTTATATTCTCAGGCAAATCCTTTTGAATAATTTCTTTCATTTTTTTTGCAAAAGGACATGCGTAACCAACGGGATTTCCCTTAGTTATACAAGAAGCAAATACTATTGTGTCCGCCCCTTTTTCAATTAGCTTTCTTGCCCTAAGCACTGCTTTTTTCCCCGGGCACCCACCGCAATTAATAAAGCCGACTATTTCTATATCTTCTTGAATCCCTTCAAATGCGCCTTTTCTGTCCTTAATCATCTTAAAGTCAGTAGTTCCGGGACAAAAATCTTCTGTTTGCAAGCACCTAATAATCCCTATTTTCATATCCACCTCAATTTTTCTTAAATTTTGTTTCGACAACAAGTTGCTCTCTGTTGTTAAAATAAGTTTTGTATCCCAACAATACAAAAATAATTACTGTTATAGTAATAGCTCCAAGTATAGCTAACATTATTCCTATTTGGTATTTTATTGCTACAGTAGGCAAAGTGCCTGAAAGAATCTGACCGGTCATCATTCCCGGCAATGATATAATGCCCATTCCGAGCATTGAGTTAAGTGTCGGTAAAAGACTTGTTTCTATGCTCTTGTTTACTATATCGTTTGTCGCTTGCTTTGCTGTTGCGCCAAGCATAAGTGAATTTTCAATAATATCTCTCTTCTCTATAAAATCATCGCTCATCTTATTTAGTCCAAGCAAAATTCCGGTCATTGAATTCCCAATAATCATGCCCGATATCGGAATGAAATATTGAGGAGAGTACCACGGAAAAACTCTTACAATTATAATAATAAAAAATAATACCGTGAATAAACTTCCTAATATAAGTGAACCTGCTACAATAATTTTTAATTTATTGCTTATAGGATTAATACTTCTTTTGAATATATTGATTATTGCAAAAAACAACATAATCATTATTGTTGCGGCCGTCAAATACCAGCTTGGGTTTTCAAATACAATTGTAAGCAAATATCCTGCAGCAACAAGCTGTACAGTCATCCTAAGGCTTGCAATTATTATCAATTTTTGTTTGCCGATTTTTCTTATTGCTGATACCAATATTAACAATATTATAAATAAAAAAGACAAAGCAAGCTGAAAATAAGAAATATCAAGGATATTCACAAACCATCCCTCCTTCAACCGTTATAATTCTTTCGGCATATTTTTCGGCTATTATAGGGTTATGTGTAACAAAAATTACCTGACTCCCGATAGATTTGGCTGTATCAAAAAATGTTGTCATTGCGGCATCTTCTGTTTCTTTATCAAGACTGCTGGTCGGTTCATCTAATAAGTATACTTTGCTTTGCAACAGTAAGGATCTTATCATACATATCCTTTGTTGTTCTCCCAACGAAAGGCTTTTTGCGCTGCTTTCAAGAGTGCAGTTAATATTAAATGCATTCAATAAATCTGTTATTTTTTTATCATCAGGCGTTGTTTTATTTTGATAAAGCATTCCTATAACTATATTGTCCTTAACGCTTCCGAAATATATTATTGGTTTTTGATTCATCAATGTAACAATCCTTCTAAAAGAAACAGCATTGTAGTCATTGATATTTATGTCATCAATTAAATAATCTCCGCTATCAAGGGATATAATGTTTGCCATAATTCTAAGCAAAGTTGACTTGCCGCAACCGCTTTTACCTACGATAGCAACCGCATTTTCATTAATCTCAAGCCGCTCAATATTTAAGATGTGCTTGTATTTAATTTTATTAAAACTAAACTTCATAACAGTATTATATCATAATTATATTATTACGGCAATACTCTTAAATTCCATTTCTAAAAATGTGACGATATTTACCTCGTTATTCTATGCTTTTTTATTGCAAAACTTACTACATTATCTTTTTACCTGATAATAAAGACCTTTGAGTTTTAGCACTGCTTTTGTTATGTCGTTATAAATTGCCCGAGATAATCAATAAAAATTCTATAAATGAAACAAGACGAGTTTCAATGTTAATTTTTTTAATTATATCGCATCGCTTAATACCGTTTTAACCTCTGTACCATCCTTTAATACGAATATTATGTTCTCCCTGCTTTTGACAATAATTTTGTCGACAAGCCGTGCAAATATGTCCCTGTCAAATTCTGCCTGCGCTCCTGCCTTGCTTAGAAATTCGGCTACTACCTCTTGAAATGCTTTTGAGAGTGTTGCTGTGTTTCTCTGCTCCGCTATCAAATCACGCTCTATGAACAGCGCATCAAGCTTTGTCATAACCTCACGGCTTTCGGTGTTGTATTGTTCCGCATCTATCTCGCGCTTGCCTCGCTGTTTATTGAGTTCCAAAATCCGTGCTTGCAGAGTTTCAATCTGACCGTCTATCTCAATCAATTCATCGTTCCTGTCAAGCTCCTCGCCTGCCTCCGCTAACGCCTCGTTTACCGCCGTTCCGACGACCTCTATTATCCTATCGTGATTTTGTATTATGTCGTTGAGCGTCCGAACGAATGCCGCCTCTAACACGTTTTCCCTTATCGGTAACGCTGGGCAAAGCGAAGATTTCTTAATGTGTTGTTTGCACACCCACGCTCTATTGCCGTGTTGGTGATGTCGTCTATATCCCGCCCCGCAACATCCGCACTCAATCTTTCCGCTAAAAGCGTATTGTCCTGAGTACCGTCCCTTGCCGCTTTTCTCTACTGTCCGCAAGTTTGCCCTGCGCTCCATTTCCGCCTGTACTGCATTCCAAGTAGTGCGGTCAATTATTGCAGGGTGGTTATTCTCAACATACTTTTGCGGCGCCTGTCCTATGTTAAGCACCCTGCGCTCGCTTAAAAAGTCCCTTGTATACGTCTTTTGTAGTATTACATCACCCATATATTTTTCGTTCTCTAATATACTCTTAATCGTCGATGTCTGCCACAGTCCGCTTTTATTAGTCTTGTTCGGCGGCTCTACACCGCGCTCTTTAAAATCCCTTATTATCTCTCTGTACGTATAGCCTATTAAGAACTTGAAGTATATGTCTTGTATGACTTCCGCCTCAGGCTTGTATATTGCAACCTTTTTATTCTCGTCCTGCCTGTATCCGTATAACAGATTAAAGTTGTATGAAACCTCGCCCGCCTCGACCTGCTTTTGCCAGCGCCAGCGGATGTTGGTTGAGATTGAGCGGCTTTCCTCCTCGGCTAAGCTGCTGTATATCGAAAGCACCATATCACACTTACTGTCAAGGCTGTCTATGTTCTCTTTTTCAAAGAATATCTTGACGCCCTTTTCGCGTAAATCGCGGACGGTAGATAAGCTGTCAACTGTATTTCGGGCGAAGCGGCTTACGCTTTTTACAATAATTAAATTTATCTTGCCGTCCAAAGCGTCAGAGATTAGCCTGTTAAACTCCTTACGCCGTCGTAATTTAGTGCCGGTTATACCTTCGTCCGCGTATATACCTACGAAGTCCCATTCAGGCTTTGAGCTGATGTACTGCGTATAATAATTGACCTGCGCTTCATAGCTATTTAGCTGGTCATCCTCTTTAGTTGAAACGCGGCAGTACGCCGCCACGCGCATTTTCTTTGCCGCTATCGGTGTTGTACCGATGTTTTTTTCTACGTGCCCGCGCTGCACGTATTCCCTTACTACTCTCATAGGTTTTGACATTAATACTACCTCCCTAACTTTTTATCCCATGTAGCTTTGCGGTCGGCATCGTTGTTGAACACTCGCTTTACCTCCGCACCGTTTTTGAATTTGAACGTTATATTAAAGCCGCTTATCTCAGCTCTTTCTAAGCTGGCAACAAGCCTGTCGCTATACATCTCGGCACTCTTTTGAACGGTAGTATACTGCGTTTGCAGCATAAACTCGTCCTCTGTGTCCTTTATAAGCCGCAGCAGTTCTTTATGCTGCTCTGTATAATCATCAGGCTTTATGTATCCTTTTGCTTTCAAGCCGATTAGCGCACGCTCTTGCGCGAGTAGGTCCTTTATAGCTTCGTCTAAGTTTTTGATTTCGTGCGGCTCGAAGTCTGCAGCCTCGTTATATGCCGATAGGAATAACTCCTTTAAATCCTTCTCGCGAATGTTGCGCCCGCTACAATGCTTGCGTCCGAATTGCACGTATGTATAGCAGCTGAATATCCATTTTTCATACGGTGTATTTCGGTTGTTTTTACGGTGTAGATAGTTTTTGTCGCATTCTAAGCATTTTATTTTCCTGCTGAACGGCGATACCGTAACCTGCGCAGGCTTTTTCATTTTAGCCGAGCGCTGCCTTTTTATCTCCTGCGCTTTATCGAACATCTTTCGGCTAATTATAGCTTCGTGGTTGTTTTCTACATAGTACTGAGGCACTTCGCCGTTGTTGGTTACTTTCTTTGAGTCAACCATTATGCTTTTTTGCAGTAGCGCGTCGCCGCAGTACTTTTCGTTTACCAGCATACGCATTAAATCAGTAGAGCGCCACTTTGGCGTCGTTGTTTTGCGCGGCACTCCTCTATCGTTTAACGAGCGCGCTATAACCGACAATCCCTCACCGTCTGTATATCTTTGAAAAATCTCTTGTACGATTTTTGCCTCGTTTTGATTTATTATAAGCTGCCCGTCCATGATGTCGTATCCGTATATATAGGTAAGTTCTACGCTGCCTTGCTGAAACCGCTTGCGCGCGGCCCACCTTACGTTATCGCCCATACTCTTAAGCTCGCCTTCTGCCACCGTCGCGTATATCGATAGCATAAAATCCGACGAGCTCTTAAGTGTATCTATGCCTTCTTTTTCGAAATATATACCTACGTTTCTTTCCCTGAGCTCACGCACAATATTTAGCGTCTCGACTAAGTTTCGGGCAAAGCGCGCAATGCTTTTTGTATAGATATAGTTTATCTCGCCGCGCTTAGCGGCATATATCATCGCCTTGAACTGCTTTCTCAGCCTTGCGCTTTCGCCGCTTCTGGTGTCCGCGTAGATGCCTACAAACTCGCTATCTTTTTCGCTTTCTATAAGAGATTTATAGTAGTGTGTCTGAAACAGCAAACTGCTCTCTTGCTCTTCCGCTTCGGTTGAAACTCTTACATACGCGCACTTTCGTACTTTTACTTTCATAGCTTTCCTCCTTTATGTTTTCTGTTTGCTTTGATGTTTCGGGACTTGAATTACATAAAAAAATATCCCGCTCCCTTTTTCAAGGGAACAGGATACGGATTTAATTTTTAAAGTCAAGGCAAAAGCGCGAGAATTAGCAAA
>JAQVSX010000045.1 GCA_028700355.1 Clostridia bacterium | reverse complement strand
TATAAAGCCGCAAGACTTTTGCCAAAACGATTATACCGCAAGCTATAAAAAAGAAGTGTATTTAAGCATAGGCGATATTATTAATTTTGAAGTTAACTGCTATATAAAAGATATTAGTGATGATTTTGTTTTTGACATTAAAATATCAGAGCCTTACAGTAAGGTTACATATCAAGCCGAAAACACAGTCATTTGCCATAATATTTTAAACGGAAACAGCGCTATGCCTTATGATAACATTACGGACGGCATTGTTGAGGGCTATTACAGCGACGAAAATTGTCAGCAGTCATTTGATTTTCAGCAGCCCATATCGCAGGATACATTTATTTACATAAAGAAAGGTTTTGACTTTGATGTAACATTAAACGGCAATATGCTGACGGTTGATGCTGTTAAATTAAGCGGCTGCAATTATCAGTTTTGGGCAAAAACCGTTACCGATACCGACGAAAATAAAGATAATCTCTCGTCAAGCTGCGGTTTTTGGAATATGATTCAGCCCTTTTCCGAAATAAACAGCCTTACAGTTAATTTAGCCACATTATATAAAGAAGATGGCCGCTATCATTTTATTGTAAGAAAAAAAATTGGCGGCGTTGTATCTGATTTGTACAAAAGCTTTAACTGCGACGGGCTTTCGGGCGCTAAAATAACGTCCGTTAAGGTAAACGGAGAGCTTTTTAACGGCAAAGCTGTTGCGGTAAACAAAGACGAACCGTTTAACATCAGCTTATCGGGCAGCGGCGAAAATTTAATATACAGCGTTATTTGCGATAACCAAATTACCCACTGCGGCGGGGGCGGCGATTTCGACATAGATATAAGCAACTTTAATGACGGTTTTCATATATTCACATTAAAGGCGGAAAGTCATAATTATTGCGACCAAACAGAATTAAAAATCTATATATACGGCGATTATAACGAATATACGCCTGTAATAAATTCTCTCAGCGGTAAATTGTTGCATAGCGGTTTAACAAAATATACTATGCAGCTGTCATGCGCCGACGGCAGCAACATAAGCGCAGAAAGCTTAAACGATTTGGAGACGGTTTTATATTCGGAAAATACAAAATTATCGCCAAGCTTTCAGTATGTAAACGGCGTATTAAACGCTGTATTTACAATTGACTACCATAATAAACACGGAATCTATTATATTAGCGGCAGTGTAAAATATTGCGGCAAAGTTACAGATACCATTGTATATTATTACAAAGAGCAGGCAAGGGCGGCAACACTTTATCAGTATTGTGATAAAACTGTCATACAGGTAGGCGAAACCTTTAATATACGGGCGGAAGGAAGTATTGAAGGCGAGCAGGACGGTTTGCTTTATGCATATTACAGGGAAGACGCTAACGGCTGGCAAATGATAAGGGATTATTCTTATAACAGCAATTTAATATGGACACCGCTGCGCCCCGGAGCCTATATAATACAGGTCAGAATAAAGGGCGAGGGCGAAGGTTCATGGGAAAAAGCATTATCAAAGACATATACTGTAACAGGCGGCAGCCTTTCGGGAGAAATATCGCTTAGCATTATCAATTACGCGGCAGGCTTAGAGCAAACACAAATGGCAGCGGGAACGCCCTATCTTTTAAGCGCAACATATTCAGGGGCGGAAGATGTACTGTTTATGTATTTAGTAAGCAGTGAAAATATAAAAACAAAGTATTTATGCAATTACAGCGTCAGCGGCGATTATATTTTTATTCCCAACAAGCCCGATAATTATGTAATAACGGTAAGGGTGATAAATGCGCAAAATTTCAGTTATAAAGATATGTCGGAAAATATAAATATTTTCAGCGTGATTTAAAAATCGTTATTATCTTGCTTTTCGGGCATAAATTTCCAATATCTTACGGGCATAAACCTTTTCATAAGACGGGTATTTTTGCGCTGTTTTATGGAAACGGTATTATAATACATCTTCCATATTTTTAAAAACCGCTGTTCATTTTCCGATTGGCAGATATTAAAAACATCTAAATTGTAAAATATTTTATGTTCCTTTTTATTATAAATACCTGCAATATTGCGCTTGACATCGTGTATCACAAAAGGCATAGAGTTAAATCTTTTACAAAAATGGGGCATAATAAATTCGGTAATATCGTTATCGGGTGCGTAATCAGCATAAAAAATGCCGCCGCCGCACTCCTTAAAATGAATAAATCCTTGCATTCTATGACATTCAAGAGCTACAGCCCGGCTGATGTCAAAAAAGCTTATTACTCTTTTATCGCTCAGCATAAAGGGAGCGTCTTTGCCATACTTAAATATTACCGTCAAATAGTCGTAAATAATTTTATATTTATTCTCCTTACAGCTTCTGTACGCATAAAGCAAATGGCGGTAGCCCTCAACCTTAACATTTTTTAATATGCAGCACCTTATTCTCTCAGCCTTTTCTTTTTGCGAGGTTACCCTGATTATCTGCATATCAAATACTGTCTGCAAAGGCTCTTTGCAGCAAAAAACATCAGGGGTAATATTGCCCTTATAAAAATCGAATACGGCTGTAAAAAAACTTTCTATTGTACCGTCAAATATACACGCAACCATATAAACCCTTAAAGCTGTCCGCTGATAACGCTAACAGCGGTATCGTTATCAAAAAAGCTTAGCTGTTTTGCTCTGTCTCCGCCGTAAAGCAGTGCGCCCTTTACTGCGGTTTCGCTTGTGTTAACTCCGATAAATTTTCCCTTGCAGGTAATAAAATGCTGCGCCCTTTTAAGCGTTACCCGCATTTTTTTAAGGTCTTCAAAATCAAGAACGGCAAATTTCCTCGCATTGACAATTTTATATGCGCTGACCGCCCCTATGCCCGGCACTCTTAAAAGCATTTCCAGCGGAGCTTTATTTATTTCTACGGGAAAATTATGATAATTTTTTATTGCCCACCAGCATTTAGGGTCAAATTCTTCGGAAAAATTTTCGCCTTGCGCAATAAGCTCCTGCGCCGAAAAACCGTAAAACCTTAAAAGCCAATCTGCCTGATAAAGCCTGTGTTCCCTTATCAAATTGCTTTTTTGCTGTGGAAGCAGTGAATTACCTGTATTTACAGGAATATAAGAAGAATAATACACTCTTTTTAATCTGTAATTATTATATAGCGCCTGAGTTAAGCGTATAATCTGACCGTCGCTTTCAGGCGAAGCGCCGATAATCATTTGAGTAGTCTGCCCTGCGGGTATAAGCACCTTTTTTCTGCCCTGCCCGATATAAATCTGAGCAAGGCTTTGCATAGGGCGCACAATGCCGTCTTTGTTTTTTTGAGGTGCAAGCAGCTTTAAACTTTGCTCAGAGGGCAGCTCTATATTAAAACTCATTCTGTCGGCATGCGCCGCACCCTTTAAAATCAATTCGTATGGGGCGGAGGGTATTCCCTTTAAATGTATATAGCCGTTAAAATTATAATCTTTGCGCAGCATAATAACGGTATCTACAAGTTTTTGCATAGTATATTCGGGGTTTTTTTCCACCGCAGAAGATAAAAACAGCCCTTCTATATAATTTCTTTTATAAAAATTAACTGTAAGCTCGCATATTTCCTTAGGGGTAAAGGAAGCCCGCTCTATATCGTTGCTTCTCCTGCATCCGCAGTAAAGGCAGTCAAAAGAGCAATCGTTAGACATAAGCGTTTTAAGCAAAGAAATGCATCTGCCGTCTGAGGTAAAGCTATGGCAAATGCCGCACATTTTTGCGTTTCCCAAACCGCCTTTAATCTGCTTACGGGAACTTCCCGACGACGAACAGCTTATATCATATTTTGCGCCTTCCGCCAAAATATTCAGCTTAGACATTATAGAATCAAGCATATACTTATTATATCACATAACAAATAAAAATACAAACATTTGTTTAAATTTTTTTGATAAATTTAATTAAAATAATTAAAAAAGGGTTTAAATTAATTTTAATTAATTTAAACCCTTTATTGCTAAAAAAATGCTGTGCAGTCGGTTTTGTAAAGCGTTCCCGCGGCGGTAATATTGCAGGTAACTCCTATAAAGCTTCCTTATGGCACACAATCTAAACCGCTTAGTGCTGCTGCATTCCTGCTCTGACACGGTTCACAGCCGACTGTTGCATAAGACCTTATCATCAACATTCCTTACAATGACCAGCCCGCAAAAACCCGATTCGAGACCGACATATCAGCCCTACTGTAGCGGATTGTAGGTGCAGGGCACCGCTAGCTCCCCGCTTAGCACAGCTATATGATTATACATTATTTTGCCCTGATTTGCAAGGCTTTTTTAAAATATTAAATAAAAACTTTGACGAAAAATGCCGCAACGGGAAATACAATCATAACGGCAAATGACGCTATAGTAATAGCGATAAAAGCATAATAGCAAATATTTTCTGTTACGGCGCTCATTTTTTTTGACGGTTTGAATTTAAAGCCGCCCTTTAAAAAAATAATAAATGCAATCAGCAGTATACCCACCGCAAAAGCAGCAATGCCCCCGCTTAAACCTTTGGGGTAATAAACAAATTCCGCAATATTATCGCCTTCATCTAATTCAACAAGCATAAAGCCTTCACAGGTTAGTTTTATATCTTTTTTATTACCGTTGACATAACAGGTAAAGCCCTCATCATAGGGGACGGAAAGTATAAGACTGCTGCCGCCTGAAACGTTATCTGCGGTGATAACATATTTGCCGCCGCCAAAATTCGCACTGTCAGCAGAAAGGGCATATTGTTTTAATTCGTTCATTTTATTTAACAGCAGCCCGCCAAGCTCGATACTGTTTGCCGTGATATCAGATTCTAATTTCAATTCCACATATACATTTTCGTTTTCAAATACTCCGAGTTCAATAATTCCGTTGCAATCGTTATTCGGGTAATTGCTTATCACGCTTGCGCCGTTTACCTTAACATTTATGCTGTTGCTGTAAATTGTATCTATATCAAAATAAAGCACCTGTTTTTCACTTACAAAAATATCATAATAAATAACGGGAGAAGAATTTTTTGCGTTAAAATAAGTTATTCCGTTTGCGGTATCAATGTTAATTCCAAGCGTTTCGTAATCATAAAAGGTAAACAGATTGCTTGCTGTTATATGTTTAAACAGCTCGTCCTGATACTTTAAGGGGGCTCTCTGCTCAGATTCAAATGCGCCGCTTTGCGTGATTATCCCCATATCTAAGCTGTAAGGATTGCGGTAAATATCATATTCAGAGCTTTCGCCGACATATTCAAGATAACTGTTTGTAATTTCGCCCTTATTGATTACATATTTGTGTGATAGCAGGCTGTCGGAAAATACAGTTCCCGATACATTGCTTATCCAAAGCCATGCCTTGGTATAGCCAAGCCTTTCAAGCGAGGCGGCGGCATATTTGTTGGTTAAAGAGGTGTAATGATTAAAAGAATTGCCGCTGATTATGCTTGTATTATGTTTGTCAAACAGTGCAAAGTCTTTTACCCTGTAATTACCGCTATCAATTTCTTTAAGAGTCTGCGATAATTCAAGCCTGCCCGCAAATTCGGTATTATCAGTCTTTTTAGAGGCGACAAACATTTCAAAATTTGTCAGCGCTTCGGTAATGACAATTAAAGCTAAAAGCGCCGCAGCAACGTTTATTTTTAATAATTTTAGTCTTATGCCCAGCATTATTACAAAATATACGGCGGCAAGTATTAAAAACAATATTGCCAATTTTGCAAATGCATCGGGCAGTATTTCGAGCAGGTAACCGGAATATATTATATCGTCTTTATAGTTTTTTAAGCTTAGTGAATATAAATAATAAAATGCACATACAGATAAAATGCAAAATATTAAGTAAAGTAATTTTTTATAATTATAATCCGCTTTAACTGCGCCGCTGCTATGGCTGCCCATTTCATTAAAAACGGCGGCAGAAATAAAAAGCGGCATAAAGCATGTTATAAAGCCCAGCCTTAAAGGAAAACCGGCGTAAGAGCCTAAATGCCATAACACATTAAGCGGCTCTATTATTATCGGCAATAATGTAAGCGCAGCGCACAACAGCAAATAAATGCCCCTTTTGCCGTATTTTTTTATATCAAACAGCAGTATCAGCACAGACGGCAATGTTACAGCGCAGCAAAGCAGATAAGCAGTTTTTGTTTCAATTTGCCC